>JAKLJW010000029.1 GCA_023150935.1 Candidatus Binatia bacterium
TTCGGAATGCGGATTTCGGATTGCGGACGACGGATTCATGAGTTCCGCAATCCGCATTCCGCAATGGGTTGCGGGCGTCAGCCCGCGCTGAGCCCGTCAAAGGGCGAGGGGCCGCTTTCTCCGACAGGCTCCTGAAGCGGTGGCCCGTCGGACTCGCCACACCGGTGCGATAGCCCAACGCAAGGGTCCCGGCTGTTCTCACTCCACGGACACCGCGACCCCGCGTGCGGCGAGCGTTGCTGCTATATCGCCGGCGACCAGCGCGGCAGCCTGTTCGTTGTTCTTGAGATGGGCGTCCATGTGGGCCAAACCGAGGCCGCGAACGTATAGGTACGCGTCCTCGCCGGAGCAGAGTTCGCCGATCGGCGGCACCAACTGCGCCAACTGCGCAAACTCCCCCGGGGGCGGCATGGAGCGGAACAACTCGTGGACCTCTTCCACGCGGTCGCAGAAGTGCATGTGGTCGGCGTTGCGGAGGACCACCATGCGCTTGGGCGCCGCGGTCCGGGCGTAGAGCCCGCGCATTCCGTCGAGTGGCAACAGCGTGTCCCGGTCAGCCACGAGGTACAAGGTCGGCACGGGCCGTCCCCAACGCAGTTCGACACTGTCCCGCAGCGCGTCCGCCGGCAGCGGCGTTGCACCGCCGGCCGGCGCCAGGGGCAACGCCGCGCAGACGCGCGGATCCCGTGCGGTGTACGTGAGGGTCGTCCAGCCGCCGAAACTGTGCCCCGTCATCCCGATGCGCGAGAGATCGACCTGGCCCGCCACATCCGTCGCGACGCGGTCGATCATGAAGGCGATATCGACGGGGCGCAGGCCGATGAACTCCTCGAGCATCGTGTGGGTGTGCGGCATGGCCCCCCCGGCCTGCAACGAGATCATCAGTTGGAGGATGTCGAGCACCGTGTTGCCGGTGTGATCGACTGCCGCCACGACGTAGCCGTGGCTCGCAAGATGGGTGCACAGAAACGTCGATTGGCGCCGGTGACCGCCGAAGCCGTGCGAGAACGCGACCAGCGGCCAGCGGGCGTCGCGCGCCGCAGCGTCGCGCACGGCGGCCTGCCACACCGGCGGGAAGCCCGGCATCACGTCGTAGTGGTCACGCGTTGCGTCAGCCAGGTCCTGGCCGGCATGCGCGTCGGTTGCCGGATACCACACCTCGATCGGCAGCGCCCGGTTACCGCGCGCGCTGTCGGTCGCCTCGAGGGTGCGAACGCCAACGGGATAAATGCCACGGGCAAAGGGATCGTACGTCATGGGCAGCTCTCATGACCCGATGATCGCCGTCGCGTCAAGGGAGGGGCGGTGACAGGCCCGCCTAACGAACCGGTAACGTCCGGGTCATGGCGTCGCTGCGCAGGTGGCCCGGGCCGGCCCGACTCAACTAGATCGCCGGCCCCGTCGGACTCGCCACACCGCTGCAAGGCCGCTGCCGACGAGAATAAGTGTACCCGGCTCGGGCACGGGATCGACGCTGAGATCGTCCATCGTGAACGACCCACCGGTCGGTGCGCCGGTAATCCGCACGCTTCCTATCGGTCCGAGGCCCAGGAGCTGGAGAAATTCGTTTGGACTCGACCCTGGGTCGCCGCTTACCGCCGTGTTGCTGTTGTACAGAGAGCTTATGCTACCGATCGATATCGTTCCCGCCGTATCGCTGAAGGCTTCGAGAGTCAGCGCGGTATTATACGTGAAGTAGCCGGAAACCACCCCTACCGCCGTCCCAAACACCAGCGTCATCGGACCGCCATCGTCGGACACGACCGTCCAGCCGGACTGCGGCGGGAATTCGACTTCGTTCAACGAGCCACCGATCGAACCGTCCACCAGGGCAATCGTGTTGCCGAACGTCACCCCTTGCCCGGCGAATTGGCCGGTTACCACCTCCAGATCGACCAGCGACTCGAAATCGATCGGGACCGCGCCGGCGGGCCGTCCCCCCACCAACACGAGCGTTGCCACGGCAAGCGGAGCCAGTAATCGCGTCAGCAGTCCAGTCATCAGTGAGACCCTCGGCGGTTTATACAAAAAGCCCTACCCAGAATGCACCGCCTATGCCACGCACAGTGGCCCTTACGTTAGAATCGACACGGGCCTCGACGGCATCGAGGAATGTACAGTTTCCCTACGCCTGACCCGACCGCAGCGGATCACGGGTCTCGCTTTCGCCCAACCGCGCAACGGTTATTGGGGCGACAGCCGAGAAAGCATGGACTGTACGGAAATCCGACCCGGTCAAGGCGTCGATCGCTTGCGGTCACCCTCCGGGCACCAAACCGCGACGCGACTCGTCTGTCGATCGACTCCTTAGCGCCAGCCTGGAGCAGCGCGTCCGGTTCGGCAGCTTCTCCGGTCTCCCCCGGCTCCGTCGGCGGGGTCGGTATCGCTTTCGCGTTCGGTATCGATCGACTGCCCACCGCGTACTGGGCGCTCGGGGCGATGCTAGCATTTGCCTCGATACCGATACCGATTCATCGGTCGATCCTTCCTTTCCGCCGGCATCTTTCGACCCGGCAGCCGCTGCGTCGCGCGGGCAATTGGTGTAGACAACGGGCGGCGTCTTCGCTTCGCGCCGGAGAGGAGTCACGATGTCCGATTTCGCAAGCCGTAGTTTCTGGCTGGAAGCCGACCCGTACACGGCCAGCCCGCCTCTGGCCGGGGACGTGACCGTCGACATAGCCATTGTGGGCGGCGGCTTTACCGGGCTCTGGACCGCCTACTTCCTCTTGCGCGCGCAGCCGTCGCTGAAAGTCGCCGTGATCGAAGCCGAGGTCGTTGGCTATGGAGCCAGCGGGCGTAACGGCGGCTTTGCGATGACGTTGCTCGGGCCCACCTTGCACCAGTTCGTCACGGCCTTCGGCGTCGAGTCCGCCCGTAACGCTCACGCCGCCGTCGCGCGTTCGGTCGATGACATCGGGCGCTTCTGCACCGAGCACAGTGTCGACTGCGACTACCGAAAGACGGGATTCATCGGCGCCGCCCTCGACGACAGTCAGGTTCCACGTGTCGAGGCCGACGTCCGCGCCGCCGAGACCCTCGGCCTCACCGACGTCCGCTTCATTCCCGGCGACGAATTGCGCCGCGAGATCCAGTCGCCGCTGTACCGCTGCGGCCTCGAAGAAAAGACCGGCGCGCTGGTCAACCCGGCGCGTCTGGCGCGCGGCCTGGCGCGCGTCGTGCGCCAATTGACCGGTGTCGTCTACGAGCAGACTCCCGTCGAAGGCATCGAGCGCGGCACGGACGCCATGCGGATTCGCACCCGACATGGCGTCGTCGTCGCGGACAAGGTAGTGCTCGCCACCAATGCCTACTCCGGTCGGTTCCCGGAATTCCGTCGGCTCTTCATCCCGCTGTATTCGTACATCGTCCTCACCGAGCCTCTGAGCGAGGCGCAGTGGGCGTCGATCGGCTGGCAGGGACGACAGGGCATGGAGGACAAGCGCACTTATATCCACTACTACCGACCCACCGCCGACGGTCGGATCCTCATGGGCGGCGAAGATGCGCCCTACTTCTTTGGCTCGCACGTCGACCCGGCCCACGACCGTAACCCCGCCTTGTTCGACCGCCTGCGGCGCGACCTGCTGTCCATCTACCCCCAGCTTGCAGGCATCCGGTTCACCCACGCGTGGGGCGGGCCGATCGCCGTGACCAGCCGCTTCGTGCCCACTTTCGGTCGTGTGCAAGACGGCCGGGTGGTCTATGGCTTCGGCTACTCCGGCCATGGCGTTGCGCCCAGCCACACCGGCGGACAAATCCTGCGCGACCTTGTTCTGGACCGCCAGTCCGAACTCACCGACCTGTGCTTCGTTCGCAGCCGGCCGGTGCCGTTCCCGCCCGAGCCGCTACGCTGGGCGGGCGTGCATCTCGCGCGCCGCAGCCTGCTTCGGCAGGACCGCAGGGGCAAACCCAAGGTCGACCCGCTGGCAGTGCGCCTGATGATGAAGCTGTCGTGAAATCGGACGCCTAGCGGCTGTGGATAAGCCGTCCATCATATCGATATACCTGACGTTTCTGTCGCCCAATGGGCTGTGGATAACCAGGGGCCTGGAACGACGCCGGAAGCAGAACGGAAGCCGCAGGCAGCAGGTCGGCTTCCGGCGGGTGCCGGTGTCTCAGCAGCGCGAACGGCCGTTGACGCGCGGAGTACCGCCCGGCGGCGTCGCCGTGGGCGTCAACCCGGTATGCCGGCGGCGGCGGCGTCGGGCGCCTCGACGACGGCACCACAGCCGGCAGGGTCAGTCACAGCCCAGCGCTCGGGTCCCCGGGTCCCGCTGGCGTTCCAGCGCTTCGACCCGTCGGCCAAGGTCGTCGATATCCACCTTGACGGCGGTGTCGAGGATGCATCGTGCGGCAGAAACCTTGACGGCGCCCGATGGGTCGGCGAGGCAACCCTGCAAGGTCTGCAACGCGGCGCCGGTCGCGCTCTTGAGCTTCCCGACGGTCAAACTTAACGCCTCTCGCCCGGCGGCGGCGTAGGCGTCTCGAAACGTCGGGTCCTGTAGCCAGCGGTACAAGCTGCGCGACGGGATACCCGACAGCCTCGCCGCGTCCTGTACGCTCGGCGATTGCAGCAACGCTTCGATTGCCAGCCGATGCCGGCGGGTCAGGGCGTCGAGTCTCGTGTGTTTGCTCGGTGGTGCCATGAGAAGCCGTGCCGTGCCCTACGGCGCGCGTTCGGGCGCTGGCGCAACCCGTTCCGCCATCCACAGCAGGCGGCGTCCTAGCTCGCCGCGGGGTCCATCGTGGGCTGCCAGCCCTTCGAGGTCGGCGCGCAGGTCGGGATGGCACGCGGTAGCCGCAGCAACCCTCATCGCCAGCGCTGCCGACGGGTCCGGGTCGGGCACGGGATAGGCGTCGACGATGTCTTGCCAGAACGCGCGGTCCCGTTCCCGGTCGGCGGGGTCGTCGGGCGGCAGCGTCACAGCCCGTCGGGCGAGCGTTTCGAGGCGGTCGAGTCGCTTCCAGAGGTCGGTGCGCATGCGTCACCCCCGGTTGGGAACGTTGGTCATGTGCAGTTGATGTGGGGCTGCGGGCGGGGTGTCGGTCGGGGCCGGGTCGGCGGCGCGCCGGGTCCCGTCGAGAAGCACGAAGCAGCGCCCACACACGGCACCGTCGGGCAGGTCCCGGTGCCAGCGAATCAACCGCGGGTCCCGGACATGCGGGCAGGGTGCGAGGTCGACGACGGCAGCCCAATGGCACAGCAGCCAGTCGGCGGTTGCGCCCAGGAACGCGTCCCGGTCCCCGGCGGCGGCTCCCCGTTCAATCGCAGTCTCGTAACGCGGGTGCGGGAACCGGGCGCCAGCCTGCCAGAACGTGCGGATACGCTCGCACGCCTGCCCTAGAAGCACGTCGAACGGTGCCAGCGGGTCGGGCAGCAACTCGGCCAGCAACGCCGGCTTGTTCGTGCTGACGATGGTGTTGACCTTCCCGGCGTCGGCGTCGCTCGGACACCACCAGCGCAGCCGGTCGCCTGCCGACGGCGCGCAGGTCGCGCCCAGGCTGGCAAGGCCGGCGAGAATCCGGGCGGCGGTCATGAGTCTCCCCTCAGCCCGTCGGTAGCGGCGAAAAAGTCCCCGGTTTCGCCCTTCCCGGGTTTCGCATCCGCTACAACGCTACAACCCTTGTCTGGCGCGGCTTTTCCGCGTTTCGTATCCGCTACAGGGTCGGCGGGTGTAGCGGATAGAAAACTGCGGAAACCCTTGTCTGGCGCGGGTTGTAGCGTTGTAGCGGGTAGGGATAGATTCTGGGTAGCCCGCAGATACCGGGAAAAACTCTCGGCGAAGTCGGCGCGGGCGTAGCCGTGCTTGTTCTCGGCGCCCATTCGTATCTGCTTCGATTGGACACCGAACGGGGTCAGCAGCCGGGCGAGCCCCCGGGCGGTCAACGGCTTGCCCCGGCGCCACTCGCCCCAGGGGCGTTCTGGCAGCGCGCAGAGCCGGTGCAGCAGGACATCGGTCCGCAGCCGGTCGGCGTCCCCGTCGTCGGCGAAGATGGCCCTGATGTCGTCCAACAGCAGGATGCCAGCGTCCCCGTCATCAAGGTCCGAGCCCGACAGGGTGACGGCAGCGTCACGGGCGCGGCGTCCCCACTCGGGACCGCAGAGGTCGGCAATGGCGATGAGTCCGCGCCAGTTGTCGGCGGCGCGGTCGTGGAGACTCGGGGGCATCGCCGGGTCGGCATGACGCAGCTCGGTGGCGTGGTCGGCAGCCCAGCGGGTTGCCTCTCGGCGCAGGCGGCGACAGGCCGAATCCAGCCGGTCGAGTCGCAGGCGGTCGACGTGTTCTCCGGGCGCGCGGCGCCGCATGCCGATTTCGACGCTCCGGTCGGCGAGCGTCGCCTTCAGCCTGCCAATGAGGGCGATGGCCTTGAACCCGAACACGTTGAACTGCCGGGGTTCATGCTGGTCCCCCACGTTCCGAATGACGAACGCCAGTGCGCGGGTGTGTCCACAATTCAGAATACCGCGTAGCTCTTCGTTGTCGCCGACGAAGGTGTCCGCTTCGTCGATCATTAGGGTTGGGCGCAGTCCTTCGACGCAACGGAATAGCGCCGATGGACTGCAATTCGACGCTGGCAGCGCGCGGGCCGTCAGGCGCGTCAGCAGGGACAGGAGCGTCGACTTGCCGCAGCGCGGCGTCGGCGACGTCACGGCGAGTAGTGGCGCCACGTCGAGGGTTTTGACGGCGAACGTCGCCAGCGTCCACAGGGCGGCAGCCTCCGGGCAACCATCCTGCATGACAACGTACGTGCGTAGCAGGTCGACCACGTCAGTCAGCCACTCGGCGCCGTCAACGGCGTGATCGGCGGGCGGATCGTCGGTAACCGTCAGCGGCGCTCCCTGCCCGTCGGGCGTGCCGTCGGGATCGTCGGCGGTCCCCAGCGCGGCGTCGACCATTGCGGAGGCAGTCTTGACGCCCACGTCCCTGAGCTTCTTGATGGCAGCTTCTCGAACGACCGCGCACCGTAGCGGGTCGGCGGTGCCCAAAGCGTCTGCCAGCCTGCGCAGTGTCGCCTCGACGTCGGCAAGGTCGGCGCCCGGTTGCAGCAGCCCGACCCCGCTAAGGGCAAGGACGGTCGCAGGTCCGGTCCCGTCCTGCCCGTCGGCGTCCAACGTGCCCCAGTCGTCGGTGCCCAGGTTGACGGTCATGACGAGGTCCCCGCGGCGGCGCGGTAGATGTCGGCGATGGTGTCGACGTTCCTGGCGGCAAGGGCGTCCTCGAATCCGCGCCAGTGGGCGTCAGCGTCGAGGGCGGTGCGTTCGACGTCGGCGAGGGTCTGCCGCAGGAGCCTTGCCGTGACGACGTCGCCGGCAGCGGCGACCTTGGCGAGCATGGTTGCCGTCCATTCGACGTCGTCGTCGGCGTCGCGGGCGGCGTCGGCAGCCACGCGCGCCTCGACGTGCGCCCAGCGCAGGAGGGCAGCCCGTCGGCGGTTCGCAAGTTGGGACCGTGCAACGTCCTCTCGACGGGCAGTCGGCGTCCCGCTCAGCCCCGCCCAGCCTGCGAGCGTCGCCGCAGCGGTGCGCAGGTCGCAGCCCGCTAGCTGCCGCTCCATATCGAGTGCGTCGCCGTGCGCGCCGCAGGCCCAGCATCGCCAGCGGCTGCCGTCGGCATACGTCGACAGGGTGCTCGGGTTGGCGCTCCCGCACAGCGGGCAGCAGCAGCGCCCGTCCCGGCGCAGCTCGTGGCCGTGTGCGCCGAGCACGTCCGCCACGCGTACGGCGTCGCGCAGCGCCGCGAAGTCAATCGGCGGCATGCGCGTTCCCGTCGTCGGACGTCGACGTGCGGACGCTCGCCGCAACGTAGGCGTCGAGGTCGGCGGCAGCGTATCTGACCGCGGCGCCCAACTTACGGAAGGCAGGACCGCGTCCTGCCCATCGCCAGCGGCGCAGGGTGGCGACGCTCAGCGCCAGTCGACGCGCGGCGTCGGTTTCGTTCAGGAGCCCTACAGTGTGATTGCCGTTGGTCGGTGTGTTCGCCATGCGACCGACGTAGCTGCATGGCGATTGGTGCGACTACGCTGATACCAACTATTCCCGATTGCGCCGCACCGTAGGGAGTCGCTTTCGGATAGCTTCGACGCTCCAACCGAATTTGTCCGCGAGCGCCTTTGCGCGCTTGAGCTTGCTGACGACGTGCGGCTTCTCGCGTAGCTGCTGCCGGTCGGCGGCGCGTATTGCCTTCCAGTCCGGTAGGCGGCGTGCGCCGCGCGCGCGCTTGGTTGCGTCGTGCATCTTCTCGCCGGTCCTGATGACCGCACCGTAGCGCGTCAGCAGGTCGCGCATGGCGGCGTCCCGGGCGGGTCCAGTCCCTTCCTCTTGCCCGACCGTGCGCGCAACCGCCCACGCGGCGCGCGGGTCGGCGAGGTGCGCCAGCCCGTACTGCGCCACGGCGGCGCGTTCGGCGGCAGCGTAGGCGGGTGTCTTTTCGCGGTGCGGTTCGTACTTACGCCACGTCCGTTCGTGGCGAGAGAGCAGATCAGGACGCGCCACGCAGGCTTGCATCATCGCAACGCGCCGGTCCCACTCCGGATGCTCCCGCAGCAGCCGGTCGGCGCAGCGGCGCAACGCCTGATAGGCAGGCGACGGGCGCCCTTCTCGCAGGGTGCGCCAGCATAGCCCCAGGACGGCGTGCATATCTTCGGCGACGTAGGACATGCCGATACCCAGCGCGGTCCCGCTGCCCGATGGGATCACGTCGAGGGTCCGCCACGCGTCGGCCGGCAGCCGTAGCCGTACCAGCTCGGCTTCCGCGGCGGCGATGATGTGGCGCAACGCTTCAATGCGCGGGTCCGGGTGGGGATACTGGACGGTAACGGGCGTTCCCTTCATCGTTCGGGATCCCCTTCCCGACCGTCGACATTCCCTTCGAGCGCAGCGAGGATGCCAGCCGTTGTGCGGTCCGCTGCCTCGCGCAATTTCGGCATGTTCGCGCTCACGTACCGGTCGCCGACCGACGACGACGCATGCCCCAGCATGTGCCGTATCTGCTGCGCTCCGACATCAGCAGCCCCGGCAAAGGTGCCGACCGTGTGCCGCAGGTCATGGACATGCACGTCGGGCAGTCCCGCGGCGTTCCGGATGACCTGCCAATGCCGCAGGTAGACGTCCCCGTGCATGGGCGCCGCCGCGCGGGGTCCCGGGATGACGAAGTCCCCGATACGCGGCAGGCTGCGCAGCAGGTCGACGGCAGCCGACGGCAATGGCACGAGGCGCGGTCCCGCCTTCGCGTCGCGAAGCCGCAGGACCCCGGCGTCGAGGTCGACGGCGTTCCACGTCAGCCCGCATATTTCGCCGCGGCGGCAGCCGGTCAGCAGTAGGAGCTTCGTTGCCCACACCGCCTCGACGGGCACCGTGCCGACGGTTTCTGCCTCTTTCAAAGCCGCGCCCAACCGCGCCAGCTCCGGTTCTGACAGGTAGCGGTCCCGTCGCTGTTCCCGATTGCGCTCCACTCCGACCGTCGGCGACGGCAGCCCTGCCCGTCGGTAGGCTGCACCCAGCAGCGCCAGCGCACGGTTGGCGTGCGTCGGCGTTCCTGACGCCTCCACGAGGTAGCCTTGCAGCATGTCGCGCGTCAGGGCGTCGGCGGGCAGGGTCCCCCATCGCGCCTTGATGACGTACTCGGCCAACGCCCGGAACCCCTTTTGCGTCGACGCCTTCGCCGTCCGCGCGATGTGCAGCATGTAGGCGTCGACGACATGCGCCACGGTCGACGCGCGCTTGGCGCGGGCGGCAGCCCGTCGGGCGCGACGCTCGACGCTGGGATTCTCGCCCATCGCCACCTTGCCCAGGACCTGCTGCGCCAGCGTGCGCGCTTGTTCAGGCGTTAGCGGACCATGCTGCCCCAGTTTGTACCGACGGGTGCGCCCGTCGAGGTCCCTATACTGGCAGCAGTACACGACCTTGCCCGACGGCAGGACGCGCACCCCAAAGCCGCGCACGTCGAGGTCCCACAGCCACACGTCCTTGCCCGACGGGTCGGGCTTCAGCCCGTCGACGGTGCGTTTCGTCAACTTCGCGCAGCGCTCAGCCCGCGGCAGTCGGCGCCGGCGCGGGACCGACAACGTCAGCAACTCACCCATCGTCACACGACCTTTCCGGACGCACTCGCGGAAGCCAGCCGAAGCATAATGCGTCGCAATGCGTCGCTTCCCATACCCACGCAGATACCGCGATAGCCCTTGCCGTTCAAGGGCATTTCGCAGTCTATCGTCATACGACGTAACCCGTCGTAACGCTCAAAGTGGGATGATGAAGCTGTCGTGAGCTGTGGCCGCGGGGCGGCGGCGCTCGGCGGATGGTCTTACTTGATCATCCGGTGGATCGCCTTGAACTCCGGCGCTGCCGCCGTGCGCACCCACTCCAGACAGACCATCTCCACCGTCGAGGGCACCGCGCCGGAACCGCACATCTTGTCGATCCCGACCCTGAAGTCGTGCTCGAAGCGGGCCGAGATGGCGTCAACCGGCAGGTGCACCGCGTAGTCGCATTCGAGCAGATCGTGTACCGTCTGGTTGACGCAGGCATGCGCCTCGATACCGCACACCACGACCTGGCGGCGCTCCAACCGCCGCAACGCCTCGACAAACGCCCGCGCGCCCCAGCAGCTCAGAGATAGCTTCTCGATTACCGGCACCGCGGGGCCCAGGTGTTCGGTCACCTCCGGCAGCAGGTGGCCAATCCCTTTCGGATACTGCTCCGTCGCCAGAATCGGCACACCGACCGCGTGCGCGGCCCGCACCAGCGTTTGCACTCCGCGCACCATGCGATCGTGGTGCGCGGTCTTGCCGCGGTACCCTTCCTGGACGTCGATGACGACGAGCACACTGCGCTCGCGCTCGAGTACACGAGGATGGGCCATGGCGTAACGGTTCGACGGCGTCAGCGCGTGATCACGCGCGCGGTCAGGGGCACGCTGTTCGGCAATCCACGGGCCAGTATGGGGCTTAGCTGCGGTCCCATCGGCACGTACCCGAACGGCGGGATGAGACGTTCGACGAACATGTACGGACCGGCACGGTCGACCGCGAACTGCTCCTGCAACAACATGCGCAAGGTCAGGTGCCGCGAACGGCCCTGATCGAACGAGGTCGTGACCAGTGGGCAGATGACCTGCGCCGCCTCCCGATACTCGCCCGGCACCTCGGCTCGCATGTTCGTGAAGTGACGGACCCCGTTTTCGTCTCGCCACTCGATGATGTCCGCCCACGTCGGAGCCGCCAGCAGGAACAGCCCCACGGTCAGCAGACCGGTTTTCATGGCGGCACTCTACGCCGTGAGGGCCATTCCGGCAACCGCGCCATCCCCTTCAACGGGACGGCCGCGGTGGCGACCCGCGTGCCTTACCAGTGCGATGCC
Organism: Candidatus Binatia bacterium; assembly: GCA_023150935.1. Taxonomy (NCBI): domain Bacteria; phylum Candidatus Binatota; class Binatia (SeqCode); species Binatia bacterium. Next base: position 11,360 of record JAKLJW010000029.1, read on the forward strand.
GAGGACAATCAAACCGATACTCGTCCACTGCGCCGTGGTCAGGCCCACCAGCCAGGCCGGATTGCGCCGCACGAACTCGACCAGAAAGCGCAGCGACGACGACAACACCAGGTAGCGCCCCAACAGGTCGCCGACGGGCGGCGCCGACAACCGCCGGCGCCACAGGTAGGCAAAGATCGCCAGCGAGACCACCGTCTCGTAGACCGGGGTCGGGTGGACACGATCCTGCGTCGGCACGACCCCGTCGGGATAGCTCATGCCCCAGGGCAGGTCGGTGGGAATGCCGTAGTCGCCATCGCCGGAGAGCTGGCATCCGATGCGACCGACGGCAAAGCCGAGAGCCAACGCCGGAGCGCAGATATCGCCGAGCACCAGCGTAGGTACGCCGCGGCGTCGCCCGAGCAGAATGACGCCTGCCGCGCCGCCGATCGCGCCGCCGTACCACACCCAGCCGCTGGAGGAGAGCAGGAAACCGACGGGGTCCTCGACGAACAGCTCCCACCCCGTCGGGATCATGAACAGCCGCGCACCGACCCAACCGCCAACGTACGCCGCGAGCGTGATGTCGTAGGCCAGTACCGGCGGCCACCCGTGACGCTCGACCTCGCTGCGCACGACGAGAAAGGCGACGAAGAAACCGAGGAAGGCCATCACCCAGAAACTGCCGACGGGGATGTCGCCGATATGGAAGAGCGTCGGCAGCATGCTCTGTCACTCACACGCAGAGCGCATGCGCGATGCGCGAAGGCAATTCTTTTCTGCGAGCATCCATTGCGTCGTTTATAAAAGAAGCGTGAGCGGATGCGCGGCAGTGCGGCGGACAACTCGCACGAGGCAGGACGATATGGAATCTCAACTTCTCGCGACCCTCGCTGACCCGCGGTTGTTGGAAATCGCGGCGTGCCTCATCGGCATCGTCATCTTGCGCCGGGCCCTCGCCCGGCCGACTCCGCAGCGGCATCATCGCTGAGGCAACGGCGCCTTCAGGCGCCGACGATGTTGTAACCGGCATCGGCGTGGATGACCTCACCGGTCACCGCGCTGCCCAGCTCACTGCACAGATACACGGCAGTTTGCGCCACCTCTTCTCCCGTCACGTTGCGCCGCAACGGAGCGCGCTCGGCGTGATGATGCAACATCGTCTTGAACCCGGTAATCCCAGCCGACGATAGCGTCCGAATCGGCCCCGCCGAGATCGCGTTCGCCCTGACTCCCCGTGGCCCGAGATCCCAGGCGAGATAACGCACGCTCGCCTCCAGCGCCGCCTTGGCCACGCCCATGACGTTATAACCGGGGAGGACCTTCTCGGCGCCGAAGTACGTTAGCGTCAGGATCGACGCCCCTGCCCCGAGCAAAGGCTCCGCGCACCGCGCTATGGCGACCAACGAGTAGACGCTGATATCGAGCGCCACCTGGAACCCCAGTCGCGAGGTCTCCAGGAAGCGACCCTTCAACTCGTCGCGCATCGCGAACGCCACCGCATGAACGACGACGTCGACCCCGCCCCACTCCCCTTCCAGCGCGCGGAAAGTCGCGGCGATATCGGCGTCATTGGCGACGTCGCACGGAAGAACCAGATCGACCCCGAGCGAAGCGGCCAGCGGACGAACGCGGCGTTCGATGTTCTCGCCCACGTAGGTGAGCGCCAGCCGCGCCCCCTCGCGGTGGAAGGCTCGCGCGATCGACCAGGCAATACTGTGGTCGTTGGCGACGCCGAAGACTACGGCGCGCTTGTCGGCGAGCAGCCCGCTCAGTGGATACCTCCGCCCATCTGGAGCGAGTACGGGTCGATGCCGAGGCTGCGAATCGCCGCCTCCCACATGTCAGCGGCGGGGGTGTCGTAAATCAGCGCCCGGGATACCGGCGCCGTCAACCACGCCGACGCCGCCAGCTCCGACTCGAGTTGGCCGCCGGCCCACCCGGCATAACCCAGCAGGAAGCGCGTCTGCGGTTGCGCCTGCGGGGCTTCCAGCAGTCGCCGCAAGACTTCTGCCGATCCGGAGAGGTGCAGACCGACGCCCACGTCCAGCGTTTCGCCGGAACCGGGGTCGTAGCCGAGCAGCAACCACCCGCGCTCCGGCTCGACGGGACCGCCGACCCAGATCTCCAGCGGGCACTTGTTATCCACCGGCGGGTCGAGTTCGACCAGGTCGGAAACCAGGGTCTCGGTGCGCCGGTTCACGACGAGTCCCATCGCCCCTTCGCGTTCGTGTCGACACAGCAGCACGACACTGCGGGCGAAATTGGGATCGGTCATCTGGGGCATCGCCAGCAGCAGGGTCGGGGCAAGAGACGCTTCGGTCATCCTGAGAAGGCCATCCTCGACTTCGGACTGCGCGGATTCTCGCGGCGCCTCCGGTGCAAGTCAATGGCGGGTCGATCCCCGGCGTACCACTTGCGCGATCCGGCGGTCGCAGGTTACACGTGCGCCGCCGCATTACATCGCCTGCATGACCGCGGAGGCTTCGCGCATGGAAGATACGACATCTGCAATCGCTTCCCCTACCGACCGCGAGAGCCGCGCGCGGACATGGATCGAAGCCCTGGCCACCCTGCCCGAACGGTACGCCGGGACGGGCTCGGAACGTCAGGCAGCGGAGCGCACGGGGACCTGGATGCGCGCGATCGGCATCGCCGACGTCGCCACGCATCCGGTTCCTTCGGCTCCACGCGCCGGCCTGTCGCTGGCCGTTCACATGGGCGTTGCGCTGGTAGGTTCGTGGCTCGGCGGCTTACTGGGCGTCGTTCTTACCCTGCTCGCAACCTGCTCCTTCATGCAGGAGTTGCGTCATCGCCGCCGGGTATTGACGCGCGGCTTGCCAGCTCCCGACTCGATCGACGTCGTCGGTCGCGCCGGCAGTCAGACGCCGAGCCGCCGCGTGGTTCTCAGTGCCCATCTGGATGCCGCGCAGGCCGGCATCCTGTTCTCTCCTGCTGTCGCCGACCGCTTCGCGCGCTCGAGCGGCGGGGCCCGCCAACCGGGACAGCAGCCAAGCGGGCCCCATACGTTGTCGATCGGAGTGCTCTGGCTCGGCGCCATCGTCACGCTGGCCGCCTGGTTTGGCGCCCACGGCTTTCTATTCGGTCTGCTGCACACGTTGATGCTGCTGGCGCTGGCGCTCGGCACCGGGTTGGGGCTCCAATGGGCTTTCGCGCGGGCGACCCCGGGGGCCAACGACAATGCCTCGGCGGTAGCCGCCATGCTCACCTGCGCCGAGTCGTTGCTTCCGGACCTGCCAGCGGACGTCGAGCTGTGGGTGGTTGGTACCGGCGCCGAAGAGGTCGGTTGCTGTGGGATGCACGCTTTCGTCGCCGAGCACCCCGGCTGGCCGCCGGCAACCACCTACTTCGTCAACTTCGAGTGTGTCGGGGGCGGCGCCCTGCACTACATACTGAGCGAAGGTTTGTTGTCGCGCGTCAACTACCCCCCGATGCTCAACGAGCTGGCCCGTCGGGTCGCTGCCGGCGGCGCCTTCGGGCAGGTTACCGGCACCGATCTCCTCGCCGGCACCGACGGGCACGTCCCGGCGCGCGCCGGTTATCCCTCGCTGTCGTTGATTACGCTGGAGCCCAACGGGGTACCGCGCCACTACCACCGGGTCGACGACACGACCGACGGTATCGACCTGACGATGGTGGTTCGTGCCGCGGACTTCGGTGCGGCAGTCGTGCGCGCCATTCTCAAGGGGGAAGCGGGACCGGTCGGATGACGGCCGGAGGCCGCGCCGGCGTCGGCCCCGCGATCGCCGGACCGAAGCTGCGGCACAAAGCTATACCGCAGCTTCGCCAGGGCGCTTGCGGCGGCGGCCCAGCCAGAACCACAGGATCGCGGCCACCGCCCCGGCGCCGACTGCCGCCGCAACGGCAAACAGATAGCGCCGGTACGGTATGTACGTGCACGTATTCAACAGCACCGACACCGTACCCCTGGTCGGATTCGTAACCGCGACGTCGAGCTTGGCGTCGCCGTTGAAATCGGCAACCACGAGTCCCGTAGGAGCCACCCCCGCGGACTGTCGCAGCGGCGCGGCGAATCCGCCCGCCCCGTCGGAGACCAGCACCGAGATCTCCCCTGCGTCACGATTCGTCACGACGAAGTCGAGGTTACCGTCGCGGTCGATGTCGGCGGCGGCAATGGCCGTCGGACTGAGCCACGCCGCCGCGTTGGTGCCCGACGTGTAGCCACCACCCGGCTCCTTCAAGAGGAGCGAGACGTCATCGCTTCCCTGATTGGCGGTAGCGAGATCCAGCGCCAGATCGCCATTGAAGTACCCGGCCACGATCGACCGCGGCATCACGCCGACCGGAAAGTTGACCGCCGAGCCAAACCCGCGGGCGCCGTCGTGACGCACCACCGACACGGTGTTGTCATCCGCATTCGGCACCGCAAAATCGATCGTTGTATCGCCGTCCAGGTCCGTCGCCACGACCGCCGCCGACCCGCCCCCGGTCCGCACCGAGACCGCCGGCGCCCAGAGATCTTCCGCCTCGCCGAACAGAACGCTTGCATCGCCGCCACGCGCATTGGCAACCACCAGGTCCATGCGCTGGTCACGGTCGATGTCGACGGCAATGACCGCGGTCGGAGCCTGCCCTACCTCCAGCACCGGGCCCGGACGCAATCCCCCCTTGCCGTCGCCAACGAGCAACGAAACGCTGTTGCTCCCCGCGTTGGCCACCGCGACATCGGCCGCGCCGTCCCCCGTAAGGTCGGCAACCGCCACGCCCTCGGGCGCAACGCCGGTTGCCGCCTCCGTAGCGAGGCTAAACCCGCCCTTGCCGTCACCGCGCAGAACCGTCACCGCGTCCGCCGCGTTTCGGCTGACCACGAGATCGACGATTCCGTCTCCCGTGAGGTCCCCGGCCCCCAGTTCGCGTGGTTCGCCATCGATCGCCAGCGCCACCGGCGCGGCAAAGCTCGGGGCGCTGCACTGTGCTGCCACCGGTATAATGTGGCCACCGAGCAGGCTCACAGCGACAATGCCGGAGAGCGCAAAGCGGCACCCCGAACGGGCGGCACTCCGAACGACGACCATACGCAGCCTGACGGTATACACGCACGGAACTTATCCAATGCCCCGTGCCGAGGGCAAGAATGGGCCTGCACGCGAGCGCTCGCGGAGCAGATTCGCCTTGACAATTCGCGCGCTGCCACGATAGACGTCGACAATCGCGGTAGTTCGAGGACGCAGGGGCGTCAGAGCCGCTAATTCACTGTCCAGGGGGCTGCAATGCGGCGAAGCAGGTTGCTGGGGTTGTTCTTGCTCCCGATAGTTGGCGCCCTGATTTTTACTCAGGGTGGCGATGCCCAGATACCGAAGGAACAGGGGAAATGCCGCCAGGTCCTCGGCTTGGGCGCCCGCAAACTCGCCGACACCGTAACGCGCGAGCAGCAGAAATGTCATCTCGCCCGCATGGTCGGAACCATCGCGGCCGCTACGGACTGCAACGACCCCGCCCAGCTTCCCGCCGATAGCCTGAGCAAGATCGGCAAGGCCGAGACCAAGCTCACCGCCCTGACCCAGAAGCGCTGCGTCTCCCCGGTCCCCCCGCCAGCTTCGCTGGGATACACGTTGTGCCTGTCGCCCTGCGCGGTGGCGATCACCGACTATACGAGCGTCGCGACCTGCCTCGCCTGCCGCGCCAAGACCGGCGCCTCCGACGCTAACACCGTCGCCTACGGCGCTCTCCCCGACCCGCCCGTACAGGGGCAATCGAACGCCATCACCGACTGCCACCGCTCGATCGGCAAGGCACTGCAGAAGTACACGGCGACCCGTGTCAAAGAGCAGCAGAAGTGCCAGTACAAGGAAGACCTCGGCAAGATACCAAGCACCGACTGCCAGACCGCCGATCTGAAGGGCAGCATCGCCAAGGCGCTGACCAAGCTTAACGACACCATCGCCAAGTGTAACCCCTCGGCCCTATTCCTGATGACGAGTTGCGGCGACACGATCCCGAACGCGCAAGCCTGCATCGCGTCGACGGCTATCTCTACCGCCGATAACCTGTACATAGACGTGTACGCACCGTTGCAAGCGACGCCCACCCCGAGCAACACGGCAACCGTAACGCAAACCCCCACCCAGACCCCAACGCCGACGGAGACCGGTACACCCACCAACACGCCGACCATCACCCAGACGCCGACGGTAACGGACACGCCCACGGAAACCCCGACCAGAACGCAGACCCCGACCGGGACCCTGCCAACCCACACGCCGACCCACACTCCGACGAATACGCCCACGAGCACCGCGACACCGACGGACACGCCGACGTCGACGCCGACCGACACCGCGACGGCCACGCCGACCTCCACCGACACGCCGACGGTCACCGCGACTGCCACACCGACCAATACCGCAACCGGTACGGCGACACGGACGCCAACCCGAACCCCTACCAACACGGCGACAACCACCCCCACGAGGACACCGACGAACACCGCAACCAACACCCCGACGACGACCCCGACCGCCACCCCCACCAACACTCCGCACAATGCGATCTTCGTATCGAGCGCGTCCGGCAGCAACGTCAGCGGATGCGGCGCGACCCGCTTCGCGCCGTGTCTGACCATTTCGTACGGACTCACGGAAGCCGTCAGTCAGAGCAAGTCCAGAGTGTCGGTGGCCAGCGGGACCTACAGCGAGTCGGTCACCCTCGTCAGCAACGTCACCGTCGACGGCGGCTACAACGAGGGTCTCAACTGGTACAAGGATGGTTCGACCACCACGATCAACGGCGGCACGACGGCGGTGCTCGCCACTTCGGTCAGCAACGCCGGGCTCGAAGGTCTGACGATCAAGTCCGCTAACGCCAGCGGCACCGGCAACAGTTCCTACGCGGTACGGCTGGTTTCGTCCACGAACACCACCATCGACAACTGCACGGTTCAGGCCGGCACCGGCAGCGGTGGCAGCAGCGGTTCCAGCGGCGTCACCGGCGCTTCAGGTAGCAGCGGAAACGGTGGCGGTAATGGCTGCGAGAACTCGACTACCGCGTGCAGCACTTGCGGAACGCCCCAGGGCGGCAACGGTGCCAGCGGGGCGAGCTGCGGCGGCTACACCAGCGGCGCCGGTGGCAAGGGCGGCAACGGCGGCCTCGGCGGGCCGGGATGCGACACCTCCGGTCCGCTCGCCCAGAGTGGGTCCGGGGGCAGTACGCCATCGAACGGTAGCCCGAGTGGCGGCGGCGGCGGCTCCAACAATGGCGGTGCTTGCGGCGACACACCCAGCGGCGGCAGTTCCGGAAACACCGGGGTTGCCGGCACCAACGGCACGGCAGGGGCGAGCTTCGGCACGGCCGGCTCGACTTACAGCCCCGCGGCGGGCGGCAACGGCGCCAATGGCTACCCGGGTTCCGGTGGAGGCGGGGGAGGAGGCGGCGGCGCGGGCGTCTCCTGGTGCGACAGCTACGGCGGCGGGGGTGGCGGGGGCGGCTCCGGCGGCTGCGGCGGTGCGCTGGCAACGGGCGGCACCGGCGCGGGCGGCTCGTTTGCCCTGTGGGTAAACGGCGGCAGTGCAACGGTAACGAACAGCACGCTGAAAAGCGCCAACGGCGGTGCCGGCGGTGCCGCTGGTGCGGGCGGAAACGGCGGCTCCGGTGGAAGCCCGGGCGGCGGCGGAAACGGCGAAGACGACTCCAAAGCGGGCGCCGGCGGTGGCACCGGCGGCACCGGTGGGCGCGGCGGTCACGGCGGCGGCGGCGGCGGCGGCCCGTCGGTGGGCATCGTCTGCAGCAGCGGCGCGACGGTCACGCGCTCGGGCAACAGCTTTGTGCTCGGTAGCGGCGGTAGCGGCGGCTCGTCGTCCGGAAACGCCGGCGCCACCGGGTTCAACGCCAACGAGAACGGCTGCTGATCGAAGTGTCCGCGCACCCGGAGCGGTGCGTGGACGAACCCCCCGCCTTACGACTGTGCGCGGTGCGGGTCGATGCTCTGGCCGTGCGAGAATTCGAGGAAGTTGCCGTCCGGGTCGCGGACGATGCAAATGTACCCGACGACGGGCCCGGCATCGAGCGGGCCCTGGTCGAGCACGCCCTCCGCAGCGCCACGGGCCGCGATCGCATCCACGGCGGCCCGTGAACCCACGTCATAACCGAAGTGCGCCAGGCGCGGCGGCGGCGCCGCCGACCCGGGCGTGGCCTGGATAGCAACGATGACAAACACGGGGTCTTGGGGGCGTTCGCTGAGCCACACCACGCGGACGTCGCCGTCGACACGGTCGTGTACGACGTACAGCCCGGCGTAGCGCCGGTAGAAGTCAACCGTACCGGCCACGTCGTGCACGAACAGGGCGATGTGCGTCAGGTGCGGCGTCATCTGGTCCGGCACTGCGCCACAGCAGGGCGGCTACTCAGTCGCGGAAGTCGCGCATGTAGGGCAACCGTGCCGCCTTCTCTCGCACCGCGTCGAGGGCCTCTACCAGGAAGCGCGTCGCGTCCCATGACCCGTCGAGCAGCCGCGTACGCGTGTCGGCCGGCAACGTCACCCGATACGATCGGCCCCGATACGTTGCCACCATACCCTCGAGGTCGACCACGAGATCGTGCCCCGGGTCCTCTTCGACTGCCGCCATCAGCGCAGCGATGTCGGCCGCCGTTGCCGTAACGCAAGGAATGCCAAGGGCGACGCAATTACCGAAGAAGATGTCCGCGAACGATTCCCCCACAAGTGCCTTGATCCCCCAGCGGAGCAGCGCCTGCGGCGCATGCTCCCGCGACGAACCGCAGCCAAAGTTCTTGTTGACCACAGCGATCCGCGGCCCCTTCGCCGCAAAGGGCGGATGGTCCATGGCGTGCCCGAGCGAGCGCCCCTCGGCATCGAAGCGCGCGTCGTGAAACGCGTATTGGCCCATACCGTCGAAAGTAATGGCCTTCATGAACCGCGCCGGAATAATGCGGTCCGTGTCGATGTCGTTGCCGCGCAGCGGTATAGGCCGCCCGGCTACCCTTGTAATGGAAACTAACGCCATCGTCGTCAGTTGCCCTCCGTTCGTCGGTCGTTGCGCCGCGCCTGCGCTCAGGCGGCGCGGTCGCGGAGCAGCTCGCGCACGTCCACGACGTGCCCCTCGATCGCCGCGGCTGCCACCATGGCGGGACTCATCAGCAGCGTTCTGCCGGTCGGGCTACCCTGGCGACCCTTGAAGTTGCGGTTGCTGGACGACGCGCACATCTGCCGGCCTTCGAGACGGTCGGGGTTCATGGCAAGACACATCGAGCAGCCGGGCAGCCGCCATTCGAAACCGGCGGCACGGAAGACCTCGTGCAAGCCCTCCGCTTCGGCCGCGCGCGCCACCGCCTCCGAGCCCGGTACGACCAGCGCCTTGACGTGCGCGGCCACATGCCCGCGCCGCGCCACCCGCGCTGCCTCGCGCAGATCGGACAGCCGCCCGTTGGTACACGAACCGATGAACGCCACGTCGATACGCGTGCCGCGAATCGGTGCTCCCGGCACGAGGCCCATGTACTCGAAGGCGTCTTCAGCCACTGCCAGCTCGTCCGCCGAGAACGACTCCGGTGCGGGAATCGTTTCGTCGACACCGATCGCCTGCCCCGGGTTAATACCCCAGGTGACCGTCGGCGCAATGCCGCCGCCGTCCATACGCACCACATCGTCGTAACCCGCGCCGGCATCGGAGGCCATCGACAGCCACCACGCCTTCGCCCGATCGAACGCCGCCCCCGCCGGCACGAACTCCCGCCCCCGCAGGTATTCGACGGTGGTCGCATCCGGATTGACGTAACCGAGCCGGGCGCCGCCTTCGATGCTCATGTTGCAGACGGTCATGCGCTCTTCCATGCTCATGCGCTCGAAGACCGGCCCGGCGTATTCGTAAGCGTAACCGACTCCCCCCTTCACGCCGAGCTTGCGGATGATGTGCAGCACGACATCCTTGGCGTAGACTCCCGGCCCGAGCGTCCCGCTCACCTCGATCCGGCGCACGCGCGGCCGGCTCATCGCGAGGCACTGACTGGCCAGCACGTCCCGCACCTGACTGGTACCGATGCCGAACGCTACCGTCCCCAGCGCCCCGTGGGTGCTGGTGTGGCTGTCGCCGCAGGCGATCGTCATCCCCGGCTGTGTCAATCCCAGCTCCGGCCCGAGCACGTGAACGATACCCTGATGCCCGGTTGCCGCATCGAAGAATCGGATGCCGAATTCGCGGCAGTTCCGCTCGATGGCACCGATCATCTCCTCGGCCTGCCGGTCGGCAAACGGGCGCGCTCGCGTATCGGTCGGAACGATATGGTCGACGGTGGCGAAGGTGCGATTCGCAAACGGTACGGCCAGCCCGCTCTCCCGCAACATCTGGAACGCTTGCGGACTGGTAACTTCGTGAACCAGATGCAGCCCGATGAAGAGCTGCGTCTGTCCGGACGGCAGATCTCGAACGGTGTGGGCGTCCCATACCTTGTCCAGAAGGCTCTTCCCCATGCAACCCCTCGTGAGAGACACTCCTTAGCGCATAGCTCAGGCGGGAGCGAGTCTCGACCGCTCGGTGCCCCGCAGGGGAACGACCTTGGTCTCCCGACTGCGACCAATGGCGAAGGTCCAGTCCGTATAGCGGACCCGTTCCGGAGTCACCCGGATGATCAGAATGCGCGGATCGTCACGCACGCAGTCGAGCGCCGGGAAGCGCTCGCTCAGCAGTGCCTCGCCATACTCGCGCGCCTCGCCGGTGAGCACCTCCGCCCGCCCGATGATCTCAACGCCGCGCATCGGGATGCGGAAGCCGTCGTCGATCACCAGCGACACGGTCGGCTGCTGCAGCACGCCGCGGTGCTTCACGCTGCCGGCAAAGACGAGAGAATACAGGTTCATGTCGTCCCCGACCGCATAACACGCGGTCGAGGCACGAACCTCGTCGTCCAGCGCCATGGCCATGACCATCGACTGGCGCTCGCGGATATATGCTTCAACTTCATCGATCATGATCTACCCCCACGTAACGAGAATGCCGGAGTGCCCCCGCCAAACGTCGCTCCGCCGGGACAACGTTGCGCATTGTGCCACGTCTACGCCACCGGCCACCAGAGGGATCGTGTGCAAGCCCAGCTTCCGATCGGCACGACCGACGCACCGCGGAAGGTCCTCGGCCCGGATCAGCGGTGCATCTCACGCCGCCGCTCGATGCGGCTCCTTATGAGACGGACCCTGGTGGGGCGGACGGCTCGGTTTCGGCCCGCGAACAGGGAATCCAGAATGGGAAACCGGAGGCTGGAGACCGGGAACGGGAGACCGGATACGTAGGGCCGTTCGCGGTCCCGTTGACGGGGCTCCGGAACGAAGCGGCCAGGGCCGGCACCGCCCGCCCGAATCCTCAGACCAACGAAGCAAAGACGGCGTCCGCCACCATCAATCCGCGCGCGGTCAGCCGCCAGGCGTCCGCGTGCAGCTCCAGCAAACCGTCACGCGCATGTTCGGCAAGGACCGGGAAGGCATCCTCTATCTCCACGCCGAAGCGGGTTCGGAACGTCTCGCTCTGCAAGCCCTCGCGGCAGCGCAGTCCCAGAAAGGCGAACTCGCCACGGGCCTGCGCCGCGGAGAGCGCTTCTTCACCGGCACGAGCATTGCCGGCGGTTTCGACCGCACGCATGTAAACCTCCGGGCTCGATGCGTTCCGCCATCTGGTTCCCCACCGATCTCCCGGTGCATGGGCATCGCCGACACAGCCGCTGAAGGAATGCGCACCGGCACCGACGCCGAGATACGGTTCATGGCGCCAGTAAGTAAGATTGTGCCGGCAGGCACGACCCGGCCGCGCGTAGTTCGAAACCTCGTAGTGCTCGTAACCGGCCCCGACCAGCGTTGCCTGTGCGTGTTCGAACAGGTCCGCCTCGACCTCGGCGGACAACTCGCGCAGCGCCCCTTGTGCCCGCAATCGGTGAAACGCCGTCCCGTTCTCGTAAGTCAGGTTGTACGCGGAGATATGCTCGGGTTGCAGCGCGCAGGCCTGGGCGAGGTCGGCCGACCACTCCGAAATCGTCTGTCCCGGCAGCGCGAAGATGAGATCGAGGTTGACGTTGTCGAACCCGGCAGCACGGGCAAGCGGCACCGCATTCAGGGCCTCGTCGGGTCCGTGGATGCGTCCGAGACGCCGCAGATGCCGGGCCACAAACGATTGGATCCCGAAGCTGATGCGGTTCACCCCATGCCGGCGATAACCCGCAAGGGTTGCGCGCGAGACGGTTCCCGGGTTGGCTTCGAGCGTGGTCTCGACGTCATCGGCCAGCTCCCATAAATCCGCGACCCGCCGCAGCACCGTACCGATCGAATCCGGCGAAAACAGCGAAGGCGTCCCCCCGCCGAAGAAGATCGTAGCCACCTGCCGCCCCTGCCAGGGGGCCTGCGTTGCGTAATGCCGCAACTCGGCACAGAGGGCATCCACGTAACGCCGCTCCGGCCGGCACTCGACGGCGTGCGAGTTGAAGTCGCAGTACGGGCATTTCGACTGGCAGTAGGGAATGTGGAGGTAGAGCGAGAAGAGGGGCATGGGGGGCTTGAGGGCATGGAGGCGTGGGATATCCCTCCAGTCTCCACTTCCTAGTACTTCCTCATCACCGCGACCACGACGCCGCGCACCGTCACGTCCTTCTGCTTGAGGACGAGAGGCGTCATATTCGCATTCGCCGGGACCAGGCGTACCCTGTCACCGCGTTCGCGGTAGAACTTCTTTACGGTCGCCTCGCCGTTGACAATTGCAACGACCGTCTCTCCGTTCTCGGCCGTGGCGCGCTCTTCGACCACGATGTAGTCGCCGTCGAGGATGCCCTCGTCGACCATGGAGTCGCCGCGCACGCGAAGCGCGAACGTATTCTGCCGGCGCACGAACTCCTCGGGCACGGTGAACCGGTCGCTGACCTCGACGGCCTCGATCGGCCGCCCGGCGGCAACGTAGCCGAGCATCGGCAACTCCACCGCGGCACGGGGCTTCTGTTGGGGCACCAGCTCGATGGCGCGACTGAAGTTCCAGCGCCGGCGGATGAGACCCTTCTCTTCGAGATTGCAGAGATGTTTGTGGACCGTCGCCAGCGAAGCCAGCTTGAAGTGCTCGCCAATTTCCTCGAGTGTCGGCGCATATCCCTGGCGGGCAATGTAATCCCCCAGATAGTCGTAAAGCTCCTTCTGCCGTTTCGTGAGAATCATGGATCCGCCTTGAGTACTGTCAGGCGTATAGCGAAAATTAAGCGAAGGCTCAACCGACAAAAACGGCGGACGGAGAAGATCGCCGTCCGCCGTCTCGAAGAAGCGGGCCGCTAGGCGCAGCCGGCCAGGGCGTTGTTCACCGCACTGATGATGTCGTCGATCGCCACAAGGACGTCGCCGTTGCCGTCCGCCCTCGGGCAGGTCGACAGCGACTGCGTACCGTTGGCGATATTGACCATCGTTATGATTTCCTCGACCGTAACTTCTCCATCGTTACCGCAATCGCCGGTGCAGGCGGGCTGCGGCGGCGGCGTCGGAGTCGGGGTCGCCATGGGGGTCGCCGTAGGTTGAGTCCCCGAACTCTCGGCGCAAGTACCTTCCTGACAGCGGGTGTTGGTCGTGCACTCGTTGAAATCGTCGCACGGCCCACCCTCGTTCCTGGGCGTCTCCTGACAGGCATTGCCCACGGCCTGGCGCTGCATACACTCGTCGCTCACGCAAAGGTTGTACGACTCGCACCGTCCGACCTGCGGGTTACAGAACTCCAGGGTTAGCGGATTGCCGTCGTCCGGACATTCGATCGGTACGGAACCCATACAAACCGGCGGCACCGCCGGTATTCCGGGAAACGTCGGGATGACGAAGCACGTCCCGGCGGTAAAGCAGGCGGAGTTCATCAGGTGACACGGCGATCCAGATGCCGCCGACGTTCCACCGGCGCACATCCCGTCCAGGCAGGTGGGGTTTGGGAGGCACTCGCCGGAAGCCGGGGCGTTACACGCGGTACCGTTGGGAAGCGGCTGTCCCGGCTGGCAGATATCGTCGGGGCCGCAGGTGCCGGCGCCTGTGCACTCGTCGTAATCGTCGCATTGTTGCGCGCGGCCCGGCACCGCGCCGAGAAAGCCAGCATACACCACCACCCCAACGAGCAGCATCGAAACGCCCCGCATCGTTAACCTCCTCACTGTTTCCAATAATTCCTTGGCTGCTGCCGATCAGTCAAGCGCTAACTCCGCGGCTCACTACAGCCGCTCGATCACCTGTTCAAGGTCGTTGACGATGGTCTCGGCCGCAAGCGCCCTGCCCTCCGATTCTCGGAAGCTGGGAAACAGCGCGCGGGCACCGCGCTCGATCAGCAGAGTGCGCAGCCCGGCGCCGCGCCCCCCGACGATATCCTCGAGATACATGTCGCCGACGTGCAATGCGGCCTCCGGATCCACGCCTGCCCGATCGAGGGCAGCCGCGAAGATCCGCCGATCCGGCTTGCGCACCCCCTCGACGGCGGACACGACAACGAAATCCACCAGCGGCGCGATTCCCAGTCGGTCGAGAAACAGCGGCAGGTTCGACGGTGCGTTCGACAGCACGCCAACCCGGACACCGCGTCCACGCAGCGCACGTAAGGCTTCGTGCACCTCGGGAAAGACCGCCCAATTGGCATCGCTCCAGAAGCGATCGAGAAAGCGGCGCGCCAGCGCGGCGTGGTCGCCGTCAACGCCGAGCTGGGAGAAGATGACCCGCCCGAGCTGTTCGAACATGGCGGCGAACTCCGCGTCGGAGTCCGAGTACTCGGCACCGTCCCGAAAACGCTCTTCGGCGTGCTCGGCGGCGGCGCGCCACAGTGCCCGAACCATCTCCTCGCACCCCTCCGCGGTCGCCGGGACGCCGGCGTCCCGGCACAGGTCGGCAAAAATCTCCCACATCGACGCCCGCGGATAGGCCATCGTCCACCCGACGTCGAGAAACACGGCACGCGTTGAAGGCATCTTCCGGTTGTCGTCTCCGCTGTGGCTTACTGACGCTTTACTTCGCCGGGTGCGCATGGCACCACCGGAAGCCGTTCGAGACGAAAGCAGGTTGAATGCTCATTCTCAAGGCCTTTATCCTCGGCATTGTCGAAGGCGTCACCGAGTTCTTGCCGGTGTCCTCGACCGGACACCTGATCGTCGCATCCGCGGTGCTGGACTATCCCGCCGAGGCGCGGGATGCGTTCGACATCTTCATACAGCTCGGCGCCATCCTCGCGGTTGTCTGGCATTTCCGTTTGCATCTGTTCGAGATCGTCAGTCAGGCGCCGACCCGGAAGGTGGACCGCGACCTCATCGGCAAGATCCTGATCGCGTTTCTTCCCGCGGCCGTCATCGGATTCCTCTTTCACCGTCCTATCGAACGTTACCTCTTCAGTCCGACGGTAGTCGGCGTAACACTGATTCTCGGCGGGATCCTGATCATTGTGGTCGAACGGCGCGCGTGGCGCTTCCGCACGCACGCAATGGAAGCGATCACCTGGCGCGAGGCGCTGCTGGTGGGTATCGCTCAGACGGTCTCGATGATCCCCGGTGTGTCGCGCGCGGGAGCAACGATCATCGGTGGCATGTTCGCCGGCCTGGATCGACCGGTGGCAACGCAGTTCTCGTTCTACCTGTCCATCCCCACCCTCGCAGCGGCCAGTCTGTACAGCCTCTTCAAGGCCCGCCACCTGCTCAACGACGGCCACGCCGCACCGCTGGCGATCGGATTCCTCACGTCGTTCGTGGCCGCGTTGATCGTGGTCCGGGCCTTTATCGGCTTCGTGCAGCGTCACGACTTCACGGCGTTCGGGTATTACCGCATCGCGTTCGGAATCCTCGTGCTCGCAGTGCTCCGTTGACTTTCAAACATAGCGGGCGGTGGCCCGTCAGGGCACGGATCAGTCGAGCCGTTCGTGCGTCTCGATGTCGAGCGGCGCATGGATGTGCGCGCTCGGGGCCGGACTGGTCAACACGCGGTAGAAGCAGTACGCGGTGAAACCAACAACGAAGCTCAGAGACACGAGCATGATCACCCAGCCGGCGACCGTCATGGCAGCCTCCTCGCACCGATCCCGTCGAACCGGCGTTCGCGCTCCCAACGCCGCGCGGCAAGCCGTGTCAACAAGAGAAAAAACAGGAACACAACCAGAATGAAGCTGGCGGTTAGCAGCGCCGCCGGGCTCTCGACGATGGCCCGCAGCTGACCCGGCAGCTTCTGATAGGTGAAAGCGCCAAGGATGACGACGAGGTAAGTCGGGCAGACGTATCTGAAAACCACGGCGAACCAGGTCGGTATTCTTATGTCGCTGCCACGGTTGGCCTCGCGAATACCGCGCTCCGCACCCACCACCCACGCAAATAGAATCACCTCGAACAGCGCCAGCACGATCAGCAAGGCACTGCCGACCCAGAAGTCCATGACATCGAGCGCAACGCCGTCCTTGGTGAAGTAGACGACGATAAGGCACCCGAACGCGGTGATCAGCCCGAGGGCCGCCATGGCCACGTGGCGGCTGAGACCGAATCCCTCTTCGAAGAAGGCAATCGCCGGCTGGAGCATCGAGATCGAACTGGTTACCGCCGCCAGGAACAGCAGACCGAACCAAAGAAAGCCGAAGAAGTTCCCGAACGGGAGGTACTGGAACACCACGGGCACGGCATGGAACCCCAGCCCGATGCTCGACCCGGCAACCGCGGCCAGAGGCGCCGCGCCCAGAAACACGAAGGCCGCGGGAATCGTGATTAGCCCCCCGAGGCACACCTCGCAGAACTCGTTGGTAGCGGATGCCGTCAGACCCGAAAGGTTCACGTCGTCGCTCGGCTTCAGATAGCTCGCGTAGGTGAGAATGATCCCGAAGCCCACCGAGAGAGTGAAGAACACCTGGCCGGCCGCTTCCAGCCACACCTGCGGGTCGGCAAGCGCCGAGAACAGCCCGCCTCCCGCCGAGGGCTTCGGGTTCCACATGAAGCCGAGGCCGTTCAGAACGTTCTGTTCGGGAAGCGCCGGATTCGGGGTTCCCAGCGTCAGTACGCGGGCGAGTACGATCAACGCCGCAACGATGAGCGCCGGCATGGCGTAGGTGCAAAAACGCTCGATGCCTTTGGAAACTCCGCCGTAGATCAGCAGGAAGTTGAGGCCGAAGCACAGCGCCAGCGCAACCACCACCGGCGAGTCGCCCCCCAACAGCGCCCCGTCCGCGCCCGCGCCAACGTAGGAATTGAACCGCGTGCTGAAATATGCCGCAAATTGAGCCGGGTCACCACCCGGGTCGATGTTACCGGCCAGGTAGTCCCAGGCGTAGCCGAGACACCAGGACTCGATAAACACGTAGTACATGTAGATGACGACGGGTATGAGCACGGCCAGGGCTCCGAACACCTGCGAGGCACCGTGTCGCCACACGACGCAAAACAAACCGGGCGCCGAGTTGAACCCGTGCCGGCCGCCGTGGCGCCCGAGCGTCCACTCGAGCCAACAGATCGGAATCCCGAGGATCAGCAGCGAGATGAAATACGGGATCATGAACGCCCCACCCCCATAGAGCGCCGCCCGGCCCGGGAAGCGGAGAAAGTTCCCCAGACCGACCGCCGAACCCGCCACCGCCAGAATCACCCCCAGCCGGGTTCCCCAGTTTTCCCGCTGCCTCGTCTTCGTCATTGGCACCTACCCGGGGCGGACCCTGCCAAGCATTTGCGTTAAGGTCAACGTGGTCGGGTTGAGGCACAATCTGCGTTTGCTATAAGCCCGCGATGTCCGTGACGACCGCCTGGCACGAGGCCCAGGGCATAATGGGCCCGGGGGCCCTGGGTCCCGACGAGGTCGCCGCCGCTTTCGGGGCCTCCGCGGTGCCGCTGCTGCCACCGATCCCCTTCTCGGCCGCCGAGTTGCGAGCGGGTCGTGCGGCGGGTGAAATGCTGGTGCTGCGCACCGACCGCCTCGCCGCCGACAAGCCATTGACCATCCTCGCGATGATCGATCGCGTTCCGGACGCGTTTGACGCCCGTGCGTTGCGTACGACCGGGTATCTGCTGAAGGATGAATGGGGAATCGCCCTCGAACCGCTGGCCGCCACCGACACATGCCGTGCCGCCTGGGCGCTGGTCGCTACGGACGTCCTGCCCGCCAGTTGCAACCGACCGTTCGACGAGCAGGCCGCCGCCCTGGCGCGATACACCAGTGAACGCGGGCTGCCGGCCAATGCCTTACGCCGTCGCACCGCCGTTGAGGCGGTTTACGATACGGTACTTCATTTCGCTGCCGGCCGCGGGCGGTTGCTCGAACGTACCTGGGACTGGACCAGTTCCATGACGGTCGACGAGGGTTTTCTCAACATTGGCGGGTTCGGCCCCACGGGCATGCAGATCGTCGGCTATTCGCCCGGTATTCGCCACGGTGCACTCGGCCTTTGCCCCACGAGCGCGACCACGGGTTAGGAGTGCCGCATGTACTTCGTAACCACAAAGCACCCGGGCTACGTCCTCTTTTGTCTGACCCCAAGTGAGCGGGCCGCCGTCGGGATAACCGAGAAGAAGAACGTTCAGGTGCTCGTTCGTGGCGCCGACCGATCCGAGTGGGAGGTCATCGGCGAGTGGCCAGCCAGTGCGTGGTCACACACCTCGTTCATGGCCGCCTGGCATCGCCGCACGGAACCCGACGATCCCCACGACCTGTTGTCGGTTCTACCGGCCACGATCCGCGAGCGCGCTCGCGGGTAGCCGAACGGCCGGCAGTCCTTCGAAGATAACGGGCTACCAACCGTCGCCGGTCGTTTCTCGGCGCCGTTTGGGCCACTCGCAACCTGGGCGAACCCCCGCAAGCGGAGGGAGCGCCAGCCGAGCGCAATCCAAAGACTCTCCCCCCGCTTGCGGGGGGATTAAGGGGGTTGAGGGTCAGCGTGCGGAACTGCACGCGAATCTTAGGGGGACTGTACTAACGCGCGTAGTAGCGCAGACAGGCTTCGGGTGTACCGTCCGTATCTGTTCCGGTCGCCTTCTCGACGGCGTCGACAACACAGGAATCGGCAACGGCGAGCTGGAACGCGTCGAAGTTCATCTCTGCAACTCCGCTGCCGACGGCAGTGAAGGTCGCGTCGCAGACAATCGTCTGCAAGTTCCGCAACTCGCGCATGTCGAAGTCGCAAAGCTGCGCCGGCGGAGCTTCGGTCAGACGTGCGAGAACGACGCGCACGGTCGTTTCCGTGCATACGTCGATATCTGTCACGGCGGTCAACGCGAAGGATCGCATCAACAACTCGCCCCCGCCGACCGCGGTCATCATGCCGCACTCTCCCGTACTGCCGGGAGCGGCCCTGGTTATCCTGTAACGCCCATCGAGGTTCGTCAGCGCCTGCCCGAGCAGCACCCCGCTCTCTACCTTGCCATCGGCGGCGTCGATTTCGCTGACGCGGAGCAGCGACACGACCGCTCCACCGCCGACTGGGCGAACGCCCGGGTTCGAGGCCGCGTAAGCACTCCCCAGGAGCGCCGGTAGACGGAGCCAGTTCGGACTACGTTCCGCGGCCGCGATCTCACCGTTGACTGCGTACACCGTACCGCTAACGATCGCGGTGGTGTCCTCGCCGGAATTCGACTGGTTCACCGAGATGGTTCCGTCGTTGCCGCACGCAGCGACGAGCACCGCCAACAGGATCCCGCCGGCCGCCTCACTGACGACAGACGCGTACGTGTTGCGTCGCCGCCTCCGCGGCCTCACCGGCCGCCGGCGCCGCTCTGTCTGGATCCCGTGGCTCATACCTTCGCTCCCGCTGAGTTACCCCTCTCAAATGACCATTGCCGGCGCCGCAATGTCAAGCCAATTACCGAGGCGCGCGACCCGCGGTAGTCGATATACGCTTGTATTATGGCGCCCCGCGCGGGATGCTCCCCTGAGCCTCGTTCGATCAGCAGAAGGTTTACCGATGTCTTTCGCCGAACGGCCGCTCATCCACCGGCTATTCGTCCTCAATATCGCCCTGCAGGCATTCGACCTGGTGGCCACTTACCAGGGACTCCAGCTCGGGTGGCGTGAGGCCAACCCCATCATCGTTGCCGCCTTCGACTACGTCGGCGTCGGCCCCGCCCTCCTGCTGTTCAAGGCGAAGGCCTGCGGTTTTCTGGTGCTGTTGCGCTACCTCGGCGACGACACCGTGGTAACAACGGCCATGCACCTCACCGCCGGCGCCTACGCGACCCTGTCGCTAGTTCCGTGGCTGGCCAAGTATGTAGGGCTGTTGTTGGGGGCGATCTAAAGAGGGCTTGGGGGGGGGGCGTCGAAGGCCTCGATCCCTCAGGGCACTCAAGACCTCACGACCCCAGGACCCCAACACCATCGAGACCGCCGGTCACGCCGCCGCGCGCTCGGTAGGCTTGCGACGCCGACGCGGCTCGCACGGTAGTATCTTGTGGCGCCGGGCGGAGCGCAGCCTGACGCGGCCGACCTTCGCTCCGATGGCTTGCGGTGCCGCCAACTGCCGCTCTTTCCAGCGCAGCAGGCTGTTCCGAAAATACTCCGGGTGGATGCCCAGAACGGCGCATACCGCCTCGAACGAAAAGATCAGTGACCCGTCTTCGTGGAATAGCCACGCCTCCGCCTCGCGAAACAGACGCTGAGAACGGGGACGCGTCGCCGTCACGTACTTCTGGTAGCACGCCACGGCATCCTCCAGCACCGCTAACATCAACCGCCGCTCCCCCTCGAATCCCACGTGCGGCGCTAGTCCGTCATAGTACTGCGACGGCAACAGGATCTCGGGCTCGATCAACCGCGGCACCGACCCCGATTGCGTCGTGGCCTCGTACTCCCTGGTCCACTGCGCTGGTGATGCACCCGCTGCTTCGAGCATGGCCCTACCCTCTCCCTCTCCGCTAACGGAATGAAATGGCGAAATTTTCCTCATCCTCACGCACAATTCGTGCCACTCGTGGGCCGAGGAACCTCAGCCCTAAGGCCCCGATAATACTCTACTTTGCGGCGCCCGAATTCGCGTGATTACCCCTCCGCTGTTTAGAACCGAACAGCCTGCGTCGCAAAACGTGACTCCGGCATGACCGGCCGGCTCGACGGGAACGAGGTGGACCGGCCACCTCGGAGTCTAACCGCACATGCCCGGGCTGGACCCTGGCTAACGAATGACCGTCATGTTCCGCCACCCGCTCTGCGAGCTGACGCTCCCCCTGCACCGCCGACCTTCCACGAACCGGTTCCGACGCTGACCGCGCCCCCGTCTGCGCGCGCTCGCGTCCGCGTATCGATTGCGGTTATTCGTCCCACCCTTTACGGCGGCGGAGGGCGGCCAAGGCGAGGACGGGTAACACAAGCCAGAGCATTCCCGCGAGCCCCGACTCTCGATTGTTCTGTCCGGCCACATCGCATCCGGGGCCCTGCAGGCACACGCCGCTGACACACACCGCGGTGGGCGTCGGGGTGATCGTAAACGTGCGGGTGGGTCCCGCCGTCTGGGTCAGTGTGGGCGTCACCGTTGCCGTAGCGGTCGGCGTCTCGGTGGCCGTCTCCGTCGGCGTCGGGGTAACGGTCGATGTAGGCGTCTGCGTCGAGGTCGCCGTGGGTGTGGGGGTGGGTGTGTACGGCGGCTCGCTACTCAAGAGGATAGATAACGAGGGGGCATCGCTCTGGTTGGCTGTGACCACATCGCTCTTGCCGTCTCCGTCCAGGTCCCCAAGGACCAGCGCGATGGCGCCGTCACCGACCTGGCACACGCCGGCCGCTGCGTCCCGGCAATCCCCCGGGGTGGGCACGAGCCCGCCGTCGTCGCTGCTGGCGAAGAACGGCAAGTCGCGGTCGTTCTGGTTGGCGACGACGACATAAGACGGGAAGTCTCGATTCAACTGGTCGATTCCGAGTGCAGAAGGCGTGCTGCCCGTCGGTTCCTCGTCTGACACGACGAACGGTGGGTTGGTCGAACCCGGCAAGCGATCGAGCCAGATCGTTACCATTCCTTCCGCTCCGCCACTTGTGACGGCAATGTCGGGTTTACCGTCTCGATTGAAGTCGCCAATGCCGAGCGCCGTCGGCTTCACCCCCACATCGAGGGGCGCGAGGTTTGTGAACGTGCGCGGAGCGTCGTGATCCTGAATTAAAACCACCAGTTGACCGAAATCGGTCGCGACCGCGAGATCGAGAAAGCTGTCGTCGTTGAAATCGGCAACGGCCACCGCCGTTACGGCCCCCCCTACGGCCCGCGAAACCGGTGCGGCGAAACCGCCGCCGGCCAAGCCGTACAGGATGGTTACCGCGTTACCCGCCCCGTTACCGACGACGATATCCGCGAACCCATCGCCATCGACATTGGCAACCAGTACCTCTTGCGGGTCGGAACCGGCGCTCAACGGCGCCTCGACCGTGAACGTCCCGGTGCCGTCGTTCCGCAGCAACGACACGCCCGCCTGGGTGGCGACCACCACATCGATGGTCCGGTTCTGATCGAAGTCACCCGAGGCTATACCGGTTGGGGCAGTGCCTACCTCGTACACCCTGCCCTGGGCGATTGCGCCGAGGCAGTCGCCCGCCTGAAACAGCGCCCGGTTCGATAAGCGCACGGCAACGCGGTTGGCCGTGGCGTTGACAATGGCCAGGTCCGGCACCCCGTCACGATTGAAGTCGCCGTCTGTCATCGCCGCCGGCGCGAAGTCGAGATTGACCGAGCACACCGCAAATCCAAGTTGCTGCGCCTGCACCGGCCGCACGATCGCAGCGGCCAGCAACGCCGCAACACGTATCGCACGCCAGCCGCGCACCCCAACAGCCCACGGCATCACTTACCTCTCCTTCGACCGCGGCAAGCGAAACGGCCGCCCGCCCACAGCAGGCCGACTGCCGCGAGCGTGCCGGCGTCGCCCCACGAAGCGACCGCGGGCGGAGAGATCGCACAAGAGCTGACGTAGAACGCACCCGGCTTAAAGGTCTGCGTCGGCACCGGCGACGGAGATCGCGTCGTTGTCGGCACCGCCGTCGACGACGGCGTGACCGTGGGGGTCATGGTGGCCGTTGGGGTCACCGATGGCGTCGTTGTCGGCGACGGGGTGACCGTCCCCGTATGCGTCGCCGTGGCCGTCGGCAGCGGCGTCGGCGTGGCCGGCGGCCGCGCGCTCACCAGAATGCTAACGCTGGCATCGCCCTCGTTGGCCACCACAATGTCCGGCCGCCCGTCTCCGTCGATATCCGGATTCGCGGCAACGGCAAGCGCGACGGGATTGACGCCGCGGATCGGCAACGGGATCAGGTTGGTCGAGAAGCTGCCGTCGCTCGCCGCAAGGAAGATCACCACATCGCCGTTAGTCCGGTCGGCAACGATGAGGTCCTGAAGGTCGTCCATGTCGATATCGGCCGATCCAAGCGCGGCGGGGAACGAAGGCCCAGTCGCGGCGTCCGGCCGTGGCACGGTGACCACGCTACCCCGCTGGTAGCTGATGTCGGTACCGATCGACCGACCGAGGTAAACGGCGACCGTGCCATCCCGATCGGTCTGCGTGAGCGCAACCGCGAGGTCCGGCACGCGGTCCGTGAACTCGAAAATATCCGCCACCAGTGCCGCCGGCCGGCCACTGAGGTCGATCGGCGACAGGCCTCGGAACCCGTCGGTCAGTGCCGGGCACCCGCTCGGGGTCGGGGTGACCGTCGGCGTACGTTGCAGGAAGACCGAGACGTCGTTGGTCTGATCGCTCGAGGCGCCGAAATCGAGGCGGCCGTCGCGGTTGAGATCCCGGGCAACGATGGCACCGGTTCGGCGGCCGACACTCACCGGACAGGCGGGGTCCATCGTGCGGCCCCCGGTCCCGAGCACGATGGACACGCTGGTGCTCTGGCCGTCGGCGACGATCACGTCGGGGATACCGTCGCGGTTGTAGTCGGCGGACGCAAGGGCACGAGGATCGGTACCGACCGGGACGGGGTTGGAAGGGCTCGGCGTGAATTCGCCGGCACCGTCCCCGAAGAACACGCTGAGGCCCATCGAACCTACGGCCGCGAGGTCGGTCTTACCGTCGCGGTCGAGGTCGAGAGGCAGGAGGTTGCCTTCGAGATCGGCGGTCTGCGCAATAACCGCGCGGGGTGCAACCACGCTGCGAACATCGGCCCGCCGTTCGAGTCCGAGCAGACCGCAGGCACTCGGGGCAGCTTGATTGAGGTTGGTCACGAGCAACTGGAGTGCGTCACTGCTGTTGTCGGCAACCGCGATAAAGCTGGCCTCGTTCGTCAACCGGCCGACCGCAACCGCTACCGGCTTACCCCCCAGCAGCGGGGGCACGAAATCGTTGGTGTTGCACACCGTGTACGGCGCCGTCGGAATCCGTGTCGGTGTCGACGTCGGCGTCGAGGTTGCGCTCGGCGGTGGGGTTGCGGTGGGACCGGTGGGCGTCGGCGTCGGGGTCGGCGGCGACGTCGCCGTAGGGCTGCCGATGGTGGCACTCGCCGTCGGCGTCCCGCCGCCGCTGCCGGTGGTATTAATGAGAACCCCGATCGCGTCGGGGGTGAGCCCCTGTAACTGCAATGCAACGAGGTCCGGATAGCCGTCCGCGTTGAGGTTGCCGGCCTGGATGGCCGTTGCGGCGCCGCCGAGGCCTGCTCCGGTCACGCTGACCAACCTGAACCCGTTGTCGTCCGCCCCGGGATCGTCGGGATCATTGTAGAGAACCGCCAGTGCCAGACCGCCAGCTTTATTGGTTACCGCAAGATCGATTCGCCCGTCCTGATCGAGGTCGGCGGCGGCGAGCGAAGTAGAATCGACCTCGGCGTCGGAGGGTATTCCCTGATCGAATGTTCCGTCCCCGTTGCCAAAGAGGACGGCAACGTTCTGATCGGCCAGGGTATCCACACACACCGTGGCGAGATCGTAGCGCCCGGAAACGGCAAGTGCGGCCGAGACGATACCGGTTGGTGCCTCGCAGACGTTGTAGAGTTCCGGCGCCTGGAACGTGCCGTCACCGTTGCCAAGCAGCACGACAACCTGGTTGGAGTCTTCCAGCGAAATTCCCAGATCGAGATTGTTATCGCTGTTGAACAGACCGGCGACGATACCGGCGGCGCCTTCTCCCGGCAGCGTAATCGTGCCCTGCGCGAACGGCGTGAACGTCCCGTCCCCGTTGCCGCTCAAAAGGGTGAGGGTCTGATCGCTGATGACGGCCAGGTCGGGTTTGTTGCGGACGTTCTTGAGTTCGGCGATCACGAGACCCGCAGGCCCACCCGTCACGGAGAAGTCCCGCGGATCGTTGAAGTTGCCGGTGCCGTCGCCAAGGCGGACGGTGACGCTGCCGGCGGCGTTGTTGGCCGACACCATATCCGCAAAGCCGTCGCCATTGACGTCGGCCGCCGCCACGGCCACCGGGCCGGCCCCCACCGAGAACGCCGTCGGCGGGTTGGGAAAGGCGCCATTACCGTCGTTGATGTAGACGTTTACGACGTTGTTGATGTTGTCGACGACGAGGATGTCGTCACGCGGGTTGCTGCTGACGTTTACCAGCTTGACGGCCTGGACGTTATCCGTGCCGACGGAGATACCCTCGATCGTACTGGGAGAGAACGAAATCTTCTGCCCGCCGGCGCTGGCGCCGAACAGCGTCACGCTCAGACCGACGACCAGGGCCGGCACCGGGAACCGCATCTGAACCAAAGCCTCCCCCGGGCCACTCACGCAACGTCTGAGGTGGCGCACAAAGCGAACCGACCGGAGCGGTGCCGCCTTGCAAAGGCGCCGCTCCGATCGGTTCCCAGGCCGTCGCCGATCAGTCGGCCAACCGCGTCAGCCGCGACAGCGTGAAGTAATCGTCCGGGTATTGCGATTCGATAAACTGCGAGCTGTACCGTCCACCCAGGGCGGCGCGGTTGGACTTGTCGTTCACGCCGATGACCATGTTCGGAGTCACCGTCGTGAAGGTCCCATCCGGGCTCTTCGAGAAGTGGTACGCACACATCGCGTTGTAGAAGTATTCCCCGGCGCGGTTATGGACCAGCTTCCACCAGATGCGGTAGAGGTCCTTATCCATGTACATGATCACCTTGCCGAAGTTGTAGAACGGATCCTCGGATTGGCCTTCGAGGATCCACACCGGCCGGGGGATCATGTTGAGGTTCTCGACGATCAACCAAGGTGCCCCCTTGGCACCGGGGGTCTCGTAGCCGCCCTTGAAGTAAGGGATGTCGACCTCGACACGCGTGTCCGACACCTTCTTCTGGATAAAGGGCTCCGGGCTCAGAACGCCCGCTAGCACGTTACCCTCGCCGACCAGCTTCCACTTATAGTACTCGACCTTACCGGCGTAGCAGTTAACGTCGTCGGAAAAGATGTCGAGACCGGCCACCGGATCGGAGCGGGTGGCGGCGTTCACACGCCGCACGCGCCGGGTAGACGGCACGTAGAACCACGACTGGTCCTGCGACACCCAATCGTTGATGCGCTTCGTGAGACCACCGACGCCGTCGATGTCCTGCGGCTCGATGGCGTTCGACATGCTCGTATCGCGCAAGCCATCGGGGTTGGCGATCGGACCGGCCGAGCGGCCCATGAAGGAGTTCAGGTGCAGCCAGGTCTTGATGCGCCGAAATTCGCCGCTGCTGTCGATGCCGTTCAGCGTGAACGTAGCGCCCTGGCCGTTGCCCATCTGATTGGCGGCGGTAAAGTTCCACGCCATCTTACAGGCCGCGAGCGGATCCTTGGGGTCCACCTTGGGAAACAGATAGCCGAAGTAGAACTCGGGAATCTTCCCGGTACTGACGTCTTTCAGACCGCAGGTTGCCGGGTCGACGTCGTACTTGCCGGCGTTAGCCTCGCTCGCCTCCCAGAACTTCTTCGAGTAGTTCTGCTTCAGCTTGTCCGGGTCGACCGGCACGACCTTGTACCAGTACTCCCCGTTTTTGACGCGATTCAGGATCGGTTCCGGCAACAGGTCCTTGGCCTGCTGCCAGTTGTTCTGGTCGAGAATCCATGACTGCCCCGGCGCATCGTCAGCCTGGACCGGCCCCGCGAGCAAGAGGAGCAGGCACCCCGCCGCAGGGACGTAACGCCCGATCGATCCGAGTTTCTTGAACCACATACCTATTTCCTCCAATCCGGAATGATAATCTCTCACGCAGCCGATCAGCCGCGCCTCCGCCGGCGCGCGCGACCCTGCACGTTTCAACTCGCCGCTGCGGCCTGCTCCTGCAGTAAGACGGCGCGACGCGCCAATCTCTTCGCAAAAAAACCGGGCTTGAGAACTTTTATGAACGACGGCACGACAACCAGGCCACCGAAGGTGTTGAAACCCATTAGCAACGCCAGCAGCATGCCCATCTCGGCCTGAAATTTGAGGTCCGAAAACCACCAGAAAGCGGTACCGGCAATCATCGTGCTGGCCGTGAAGATAATGGCCTTACCGGTCGTCGCCGTGGCGTAGTCGACCGCCTCGTCCAGCTTTCCAATCTCGTCAAACGTATCGACCATGCGGCTGAAATGGTAGATGCCGTAGTCGACGCCGACGCCCGCGCCCGCCGCCGCAATGGGCAGCGAGTTCACGTTGAGATCGATGTGCATCCACACCATGAGCGCTTCCGCGGCGAGCTGCGACAGGACCACAGGAATCAGCAGGATCAGAGAAATGTACCAGGACCCATATGTCAGATACAGGCAAACGTAGACAATAAAAAAAATCAGCCCGAGGCTGACCCAGTAGGAACCGTCCACCTCTTCGTTGACCGCCGCCAGAATCCCAAAGAGCCCACCCGCAAACCGGAACTGGACGTCGTCACCGGTGTACTTGTCCGCAAAGGCCTTTGCCCACGCAATCGATTTCATGATCGTCTCGTGGGAGTACTCGCGAAACAGCGTGATGATCGAACCGTACCGCCCGCTGGCGTCCATGAACAGGCTCAGGGACGTAACGGTGGCGTTCTGCTGGAACTGGTAAATGATCTGGGCGATCTCCTTCGGACTGACCGGCACCAGCCCCCACTTCGGATCGCCCTCGTGCTGGAGCCGAAGGAGCTGCTTCACGATGTCGACTATGGTGATCGAGCCGCTGGCTCCGGGGGCCTGTAGCATGTGATCGGCCAGCTCTTCCATGACGGTCAACGACGCGTTGTCCTTCACGCCGTCGGGCCGCATGCTGTCGGCTATGACGATCAACTGGCTGCCGCCGAGAAACTTCTCGTTCAGGACGTGATGGGCGACGTTGTACGGGTGATCCGCAAACAGCAACGCCGCCCCCGGGGTCATGTCGCCCACCTTCAGCGTCCAGCCCCAAATGGGCAGCAACAGGTACATGGCGACCGTGGCCGCAATCACTACGTAGCGCCGGTAGCCTTCGCTGGCATCGATCACCAATTGCGTAAATACGCGGTATATGCGCTCGGAGAACGCCAGCCAGTACCAGGCGAACACGGGCGCCCACCCCAGAAAGGCAAGTATGCCGTTCACCCCGAACTGCCGGTGCACAACGACCGCTACGACGGTCGCCAGCGCGAGGATGGCCGTCCCCGGCCAGATCCCCATCGGCTCCTTGATCTTGGCGACGTGCTCCTCCAGCGGCGGCGGCGGGCTAATGTACGACAGAATGATCGGATGCAGGGTGACCACGCTGATGAAGATCGAAACAACCCAGAAGCTGGCGAATATCGCTACCTTCTGAATCAGCGGAATCGGCGCCACCGCGACGATGAGCAGACCGATGCCATCCGTCACGATCGACGCGATTGCCGGCGCAAACAGGTGGGAGTACGACACCACGATCGCCTGGTCCTTGTCCTTCAGCCGATAGTATTCCTCGTGGTAACGGTCCATCGACTGCACCGAGTGGCTCAAGGCGCGGGCGGTCAGAAAGATGGGAATCACCAGTACCAGCGGATCGAGGTTGAAGCCCAGCCACGCCGCAATACCCAAACCCCAGAAACTCGAAAGAATACCGGAAAATATCGGCACCCAGATGCCAGTCCACGTGCGAAAATAGCCGTAAAGCAAGAAAGACAGCGACAGCAGAGTCAGCCCGAAGACGTAGTAGAGCTGGTCCGAGTACTGCAGCACCGAGGTATAAAGCCACGGATACCCGGTAATGTAGATGTTGTGGTTCTCGTCCGTCTCCGCCTTGCGGAGCTCCTCCATACGATCGTGGAGTTCGCGGAAGTCGAGCGCCTCCTCCCAGAACCCGGCATTTACCACCGCGGCGGTGTCGTCCGTCGCCACGTACACCCCTCGAATGTTCGGGTTGGCATACACCGCAAAGCGCACCCGGTCGGCCTCCTCCTGCGTCTTCGGGACGCCCGGATAGAAGACCGGTCTGACCTGCACGGCGCCCTGCGTAACCGTGGCGCTGTTCACCGCCGGGTGGGCGATGGAAAGGATCTGGTAGGGCACGACGCCCTTGGTGTTGATCAGGTACTTGGTGATCCGATCCAGCTTCTGCAACGTCGCCGGGTTATAGATGTCGCCTTTCTTCACCTCGACGATCACGTTCATGATGTTCGCGGTGCCGAACATCTTGCGGAACTCGTTGTAGAACTTGATGTACTGGTGCTGGCGGGGATAGAAATCGAAGAAGCTGATGTTGAGGCGGAGGTCCTTCAGCCCGAAAGCGAAGAACAGTGTCAACACGGCGACCGCAATCGTTACCGACCCCTTGAACCGGAGCAGGAAACGCAGGTACGCCTCAATCCATCGTTGCGGGATCATGAGCGATCAAGCCTCCTGGTGCGCACGGACCGCGGCGCGAGCTAATACGTCTTCTTGAGCGCGGTGAAAGACTCGCGGTCCAACGTCACCACCAACCCGCGGGCGCCGACGATGTACCCGCGCCCGTCCCCCAGCAGACTTATCCCCCGAAACCACCCGCTGCGATACTTGGGAGCCATGTCCATCAACTGCCACGTCGTACCCCCGTCCCGGGAGCCGTAAAGTAACCCGCTGTTGCCAAGCGCCCAGCCGTATTGTCCCCGGACGTCCACATCGTATAGCGCCAGACTGAACCCGTATGGCGCGTCGAGTTTTTGCTTGGCCCACGTCATACCGCCGTCGGTAGTCGCAATCAAGGTTCCTTCGAGCCCAACCGCCCAGCCTCGCTGCGCATCCACGAAGTGGACGCCGAACAGGCTGCTCTCGGTCGGGCTGGTCTGCGGATGGAAGGTCTGTCCGCCGTCAGTCGAGTTCAGAATCACGCCGAACTCGCCGACGAGCCAGACATGATCGGGGTCGGGAAACGAAACCCCGTAAACGACGACGTCACCCGGCCTGACCAGCTCGGCGACGTCCTCGGGCAACTTCGTATCGGTTGGTAACGCCACCGTCGTCCAGGTCTTGCCCCCGTCGTCGGTGCGCACGATGGTCCCGAAATCCCCCACCGCCACCCCGCGCTGCGCGTTCGCAAAGGACATATCGAGGAGCTGTCGGGTGGTGCCGCTGTTCTGCATCGCCCACGTGTTGCCGCCGTCGGTGGAGGTGGCGATCTCCCCGGCCTGACCCGCGATGAACAACTGCGAGCGGTCCGGACAGGCAATGGCGACGAACGGCTTTGTGGTACCGGCCGACTGCAGGGTCCAGGTTTGCGCCGCGTCCCTGGTGTGGAAGATGCGTCCCAAATCGCCGACGGCCCAACCTTCC
Organism: Candidatus Binatia bacterium; assembly: GCA_023150935.1. Taxonomy (NCBI): domain Bacteria; phylum Candidatus Binatota; class Binatia (SeqCode); species Binatia bacterium. The sequence continues at coordinate 41,881 of JAKLJW010000029.1, forward strand.
TTGTCGTCGACGAAACACGTCGCATACAGGTTCTGCCGCAACTGCTCGGAAGTCCACTCCCTCAACGCTGCATCGGCGTGCCACACCAACCCCGCCATCAGCACCACCACCGTCCCCAGCGCTACTCGAAGCCGGTGCGCGGTTCCGGCGCGCATGGCGGTTCCCAGATTACGCATACGAAATCCCGAAAATCCTTTCTGTATTCCAGTCAGGTCGTCGAACCAGAACCCGTCCGCATCGTGCACCGTCATTCCGGAAAGCGCCGGAACCCGGCCCTGTCCAGCCGTCCGGAGCCCGCGCGCTCCCGCCGAAGCGACGGAAGCACCTCTGCGTCGACAGCCTCCTAACGCCCCATCCGACCGCACCGCCAGCGCGTAGCCCCTCTCAGATCACGTACTCTATCCTGAACTGGATGTTGTCCCGATCGCTCAACAAACTCACGCCGCTACCACCCTTCAGGGTATGCGCGCTGAGAATACTGTAGTCCATCACGAAACGGAATGGGTCGTGCACTATCCCTATCGACGGCTGGAACACGTACGCCCCGCCCCAGTCGTAGAAGAAGAGAAAACCCGGGTTGACCTTGCCGCTGAAGTACGCCGTGCCGATGAACAGCGTGTGCAGGAACGAGTCGGTCGGTTGATGTACGAAATCCGGGTCGTTGGCCCCAAAAGTGCGCAGATCGGGGCGATCGATGATCGAGTCGGCAGCAAGTACCGGGAGCACCTCGCCCTGGAGCGGGATGCGGCCCGGCAGCTTCGTGCGCGGCAGGGGATCGAAGAGGTGCTTCCAGAAGAACTGCGTCGAGATGAAGAACGTTTGGTTCGGGTTCAGGAACCGGATGTACTGGTTGATGTCCAGGCCGAGGACGTAGTTGAAGGACTTGCCGGTGCGGCGGCCACCCGTGGGGTTGACGCCGGCACCGAAGACCCGAGCACGATCCGCGAAGCACTTCCGGAACGGACGGCAGTCTTCCACGTTCTGCCCGTTCGCGCCGCCGCCGCACTGGGCACCGCCGCACTGCGCATTCGACGTGCAGGCCTGGCCGGTGTACGGCCCACCCTGACAGGTACGGAAGTAGAACCCGTACATGAACGGGTCCAGCCCGAACTGCGAAAAGCGCGGCTCATTATTGAAATACGCCGCCTCACTGCGGACGATCGTGTAGAGCGACGGCAGTGCGAAGGTCGTCGACGCACCGGTGATACTCACCATCGGAGCAGTCGTGAACGCTTGCGCCGAGAAGCCGCCGGGGAATGCCGAGGCCGGGCTTAGCGGATTGTTCACGTCCCGCAACGGATACCCCGGCTTCACCTGCGACTGCACTCCCGGCGTGTCGAAGAAGGTGAAGTACTGCGCCAGACTGAAGGTCGCGTCGGACAGGTTGAACACGAAACGACCGCCACCGCGCATGTTGTTGAACGTCTGCGCCGGGGCAATGTTAAACGTCTGTGTCGTCGCGCTCGGGGCGGCGTTGGGCAGGGTCCACGGCGAACCGGCCGGCGTGCCCGGCACGAAGGCCACCTTATTGTCGATCGCCGCGTAGCCCTCCAGAAAGGCCTCGGAGAACGGCCCGATATTGCCGATGGCATATTGCGCCCGCAGCATATCGAGCGGCACCCGACGCTCGTCCAGCGAGATCAGGAAGCCGCCGAAACTGGAGTCGATCGGGTTAATGTTGTCGAGAAGCCGGAAGCCGTCGGTCTCACCCCACGACAGGATCTGCCGACCGAAGCGCACGAACAGCGGGCCCGCCGTGCCTTCGACAAACCACTGAAAGAGACGGTTGCGCTGCGAGGCCAGACTGCGTAGCCGCTGCCGGCCCTTGGCCACGTTCACCACGCTTCCCGTCGCGGCGTTGCGCAGGCCGATGCGCTTATCGATCGCGTAGTCCCAGCTATCGGCCGTGCTGTACTCTTTCGGACCCCAGTCGTACAGGCTGTCCCATTCGCCCCGGTACGTTAGCCGATACTTGAGACCGGAAATCTTGAACGGCAGCAGGTTTATCAACGTCAGCGGCCCGACACCCTTCTTGACGAGGCTATTCAACTCGTGGTCGAGCTCCGCCTCGACGAAGTACCGGTTCTGCCTCAGATGCCCGGCAGCGGACGGCGGGAACGTCCAGTTGCGCCAGGCCAGCGTCCTGGCGCCGTTGATGATCTGGTAGAAGGCGGTCTGCTGGGTTGCCTCCGTACCGATACGGGCGTTGCCGTAAGCCCGCACTCCCAGCTTGATCTCGCCTTCCTTATCTATTGGTACCGCACCGCCCGGCCCCACCCAGACCACGAGCGAGGCCAACGCAATGCTCACGGCCCCCCAAACCCCAAGCCTCGATCGTCCCATCACGACCCTCCTCTATCGTTCCGCAGCCCCCCCTCCGGGTGACTATCCGCCGAATTACGCTCGCGTTCCCTATGTCAGCCCATCCGCCGTTGTCAAGTCAATTCTGCCATCCCCCCCAACCGGCGGGATTCGCCTCGCTAATCCGCGCACGCCTCGACACCCTGTGGTACCCTGCAGATGCGCAGCAGCGGCCTACTTTGCCGCCGCTCCGAAACGTGAAGGAGGGTATCAATCATGCGTGATCGCGCGCTGATCATGGGTATCTGCGGTCTACTGGCAACCATCGCCATATCCGCCGACGGCCAGATCATGTGTCCGATGGGCGCAATCGAGGTCGGCGATACTCAGGATCAGGTCCTCGCGATGTGCGGCCCGCCGACCCTCGTCCAGGAGTGGGACCAGACCCGGGTTGCCGAAGCCGACCTTCCCGACGGCACCTTCGTCGAGCCCCTGATAGTCGTGCCGCAACCCGAGTGGGTGTACGATTACGGCCCGACACGCTTCGTCTTCTTCGTGCGCTTCGAAAATGGCGTCGTCAGCGGACTGCAAACCGGCAACGTCCCACCACCGCCTGCGCTGGAACGCGACATACCGGACGCGTGACACCCCAACCCGCGCGCCCCTGACTCCCCCATTTGCGCGCCGCGCCGTTGTCCTTTATTGAGGCTCGGTCCCGCGGCGCCCGGTCGACGATGCTGGTCGGACCTCGGCGGGTTTGCACAGACGGGCCGCATCCCGCGGCGTGCGGCCGCTACCCGAGGAGTACTTCTTCATGAGCCAGTTCACCCACGAGGTCCGGAACCGCATCGCCTGGGTCACCTTCGATTCGGGCGCCATGAACACGCTGTCGGTCCAGGCCATAACAGACCTGAAAGCCTCGATCGCCGAGTTAACGGCCATACATGCCAAGACGCCGCTGGCCGGCGTCATTCTCAAGGGCAACAAGTTCGGCCTCGGCGCCGGGGCTAACATCGGCGAGCTGATGGGCAGCTCCCGCGCCCAGCTCGAACAGCTCATCGACGAGGGCAACGTGCAGCTCTTCGCCATTGAAGAGGGACCGTTCCCCTGGGTCGTGCTCCTCGACGGCATCGCCCTCGGCGGCATCTACGAGCTGGCCCTCGCCTGCCACGCCATCGTCGCCACCGAGAAGTCCACGGTCGGCTTCCCGGAGATCCGTCTCAACATCTTCCCCGGCCTCGGCGGCACGCAACGGCTGCCCCGCCGCACCGGCCTCCTCAACCCCACCGACCCGGTCAATGGCGACGCCGCCTTCACCGCCATCCTGACGGGCAAGAATTTCCCTGCCCAACAGGCCGCCGCGATCAACATGATCGATGCGGTAATCCCCGCCGGCGAGGACCCCGAAGCATTCGCCGCCCGCTTCCTCACCGATACACTCCCCACCCGACAGCGACCCGTTCCAGCCGACCTCGCTCAGGGCGAAGCGCTCAAGCCGATGGTCCTGCCCATGATCCAGAAGGCGACCATGAACCGCCCCAACCCGCGTGCCCCTTACGTCGCCCTTGACGTGATCGCCCGGGGCGCCACGCTTCCCCTGCGCGACGCGATCAAGCTCGAACGCGATAACTTCATCGAGGTCGCCAGCTCGTCTGAGGGCAAGGCCGGCATGCGTTTCTTCTTCACCATGCAGAAGGTGCAGAAGCTGCCGAAGTCGTTCCAGGGCAAGGCCGGCGAGATCAAGAAGGTCGGCATCGACGGCATCGACGGCTTCATGGGCAACGCGATCGGCTGGCTGGCACTCGAAGCCGGGTACGCAGTCGTCGGCCATGTGCCGCTCGAGCAGTTCGCCAGCGCCGTCCCCGCCAAACTGAAGGCCAAGTACGGCCGCGCCCTCAAGAAGGGTAGCATGACCGAAGCCCAGGTCGACGTCCGCGTCGCCGGCGTCACTGTCGCCACGGCAATCAAAGAGCTCGCCGACTGCGACCTCGTCATCGAGGCGCGGATGGAGAACCGCGAAATCAAGGCCGAGTTCTACCGTGCCCTCGGCAAGGTCATGAAGCCCACCGCCCTCGTCGCGTCCAACTCGAGTTCCATGGGACCCGGCATGCTCGCCGCTTACTTCAAGGAAGGCGGCGGCAATCCCGCCAACTTCCTCAACCTGCACTTCTTCAGCCCGGCGGAACACCCCACCATGCAGCTCGTCGAGATCGTCCGCGGCGCGGCCACCACCGACGACGCCGTCGCCACGGCCCATACTTTCGTACGCAAGATCAACAAGACCCCCGTCCTGCTGCGCGACGGCTCGCCCGGCTTCCTCGTCAACGCGGGTCTGGCGGCATACTTCGACGCCGCCGACACTTTGTACTGCGAGGGCACTCCAATCGACGTCGTCGACGCGGCGATGCGCGAGACCGTCTTCCCCATGGGCCCCTTCGAGCTAGGCGACGCCGCCGGGCTCGACATTGCCGCCGGTATGTTCGACACCATCGCGGCCGAAACCCCACCCGTCCGTGAACCGCTGGTGTGGAAACTGCGCGCGGCCAAACGCTTCGGCCAGAAGACCAGTGCCGGCTTCTACGACTACACCGACGGCAAGAAACGGGGGGAATGGGCCGGCCTTGCCGAACTCGTGCCGAACCGCGGGAGCCGTGTGGCCGGTCGGGAAGAGATCGTCGAACGCTGTACGCGCGCTCTGTACAACAAGGCCAAGGAACTGCTCGAACGCGGCATCGTCGACTCAGCCGAGGAAGCCGACCTCGCCTTCGTGCTCGGCATCGGCTTCGCCATGTTCCTCGGTGGCCCGCTCTTCTACGGCCAGCAGCGCGGCTGGTAAACCGGCCCGGCGCCCCCCCCGCATCGCCATGAGCATGCTCCCCCCGGCTCCACCGCCGTTCGACCCTTCGGCTCCCCTACCTTCCGAGGAAGAGACGAGCGCTGGTTCTGGCATGCAGCGCGTAACCTTCGGCCGGCCCATTGCGCGGCTCCGCCCACTGGTCTTCTCCCTCGTCATCACGACCCTCTTCCTCTTCACCCCGTCGGCCCGCGCCTTCGACCTCGACGACGTGGCGGCGAAAGCCCAGCAGATGTCGACCCAACCGTTCAAGGATCCTCGCGGTGAGGTCCCGCAGTGGATGATGGACATCGACTACGACCAGTGGCGGGACATTCGCTTCCGCCCCGATCAAGCCCTGTGGCGCGACCGTCAGTCCAACTTCCAGGTACAGTTCTTTCACCCGGGCATGTACTACGACCGCACCGTACACATTAACGTCGTTACGCCCGCCGGCGTGCAGTCCCTGCCCTTCGAGACCCGGCGCTTCGACTACGGCAAGAACACCTTCGCCGCCCGGATCCCCCGGGAACTGGGTTACGCCGGGTTCCGCATCCATTACCCGATCAAGAACCCCGCCTACCATGACGAGGTGATCGTGTTTCTCGGGGCGAGCTATTTCCGTGCCCTCGGGCGGAAAGAAGTCTACGGAATCTCGGCCCGGGGTATCGCCATCGACACCCTGGCTCCGTCGGGCGAGGAGTTCCCGTACTTCCGCGAGTTCTGGCTGGTACAGCCCGAACCCGCCGCCACAGAGATGACGATTTACGCGCTGCTCGACGGTCCGAGCATCACCGGCGCCTATAGTTTCGTGCTTCGACCCGGCGAGCGTACCACCACCGCCGTCGAATCGCGGCTCTTCCTGCGCAAGAAAGTCGGCAAGCTGGGAATCGCGCCTCTCACCAGCATGTTCTTTCACGGCGAGAATACCAACCGGTACTTCGACGACTTCCGCCCCGAGGTGCACGACTCGGATGGCCTGCTCCTGCACGCCCGAGCTGGCGAATGGCTGTGGCGGCCGCTCGACAACCCGCACGGGCCGCATCTGAGCATCTTCCAGCTCCCCGATCCGCGCGGCTTCGGCCTCATCCAGCGCGACCGCAACTTCGCCAGCTACCAGGACTTCGAGGCCAACTCGGAACTTCGCCCCAGCGCCTGGGTCGAACCGCGGGGGGACTGGGGCGCGGGCGCCGTCGAACTGGTCGAGCTGCCGACGGCTTCTGACGTCCACGATAACATCGTCGCGTACTGGACTCCGGCCGTGCAGCCCAAACACCACGAGCCCTTCGGCTACGCGTACACGCTGGTGTGGTACGGCGATGACCCCGCCCTGCCTCCCGGCGGCCGCGCGGTCGCCACCCGTCGCGACGCCGGCACCGGCAAGGACACGGTGCGCTTCGTCATCGACTTCGCCGGCGGCGCGCTGGCGGACCTGCCGGCAGATCGGCCGCCACGCGGAGAAATCGCCGTCGCCGGCGGCGACACCGTGGCCATGGTACTCGACCAGCACGTGCTCAAGAACCCGCACGCCGGCGGCTGGCGCCTGAGCTTCCAGGTCGGACGTCTACAACCGAAGAAGGTCGTCGAGCTGCGCGCCTTTCTCGCCAACGACCGCGACGCCCTCACCGAGACCTGGTCCTATCCGGTATTGCCGTGAGCAGCGCACTTACGCCACCATCCGCGGCCAATGGCCGCCTCTTCCGCGTCGGGAGCGACCGCCTCGTCCAGGATTGGAAGGAAGCGCACGACCGCGCCGTCGCTTACCTCGATGCACTGGCGGTCCCCGCCGCCGATCGCGATGCGCTCGCCGACACCGCCGTCGAGCAGGCCCTGGACCGCGAACGCTGGGAGCCCGACAGCGACGCGATCTCCGAAACCATGCGCGCATTGCGCAAGCTTGTTCCCGACCGATATCCGCGGCCTGGTCCAGAGGACGCCGCCGTCCCCGACCCCTTTCTCGCCTGGCGCCTCGAGGTTGCAGCTACCGGCAGCGTCGATGCCCACGTCCCCGCCACCGGCACCTCACTTTGCGCAGCCGGTCCGGTTCCCTTTGCGTCGACCCCGCCGCTCGCTCGCGGCGCGATGGTCCCTGAACACATCGAACGGCGTATCGGGCGCCGCGTCCTCAACCGCCTGCGAGGCCGGCGCTCCGATTCGCACGACGCGCCGCGCGGGCACGCCCTGCGCGTACAACGCCGGGCTTTGCCGTGGATCGGCGCCGCCCGCAGGCGACGCTTGCTGTTTCTTTTCCTGGTCCTTATCCCGAGCGTCGTCGCCAGCGGTTTCATGGTCAACGTGCTGCCCCACCAGGGCAGCACGTGGCTCGAGGTGGTCATCGTCCATGTCTTCGGCGCCCTGTTCGGCTGGATCTCGATCGGTTTCTGGACCGCACTGCTGGGCTTCTTCCTGCTCACCGTCAGGCGCGATCGCTACGCCATCACCCGGCTCGATGCAGCCGACGCCGGCCCTTTTGCCCCCAGTGGGCGAACGGCCATCGTGATGCCGATTTGCGAAGAACCCGTCGATCGCGTCTTCGCCGGCCTCAAGGCAATCCATCGCTCGCTCGAGCGCGCCGGCGGTCTACCCCACTTCGACTTCTTCGTCCTCAGCGACAGCTACTCCCCCGACACTTACGTGAAAGAAGAGGAAGCGTGGGCCCGCTGGGGCCGCGAAGTCGGCGGCTTCGGTCATATCTTCTACCGCCGCCGGAAAGTCCGCCTGAAGCGTAAGAGCGGCAACGTCGCCGACTTCTGCCGCCGGTGGGGGCGCAAGTACCCCTACATGATCATGCTCGACGCGGACAGTGTCATGTCCGGCGAGACCCTCGTCCGGCTGGTCCGACTCATGGACAAACATCCCCAGGCCGGCATGATTCAGACGGCACCGACCGCCGTAAACCGCAATTCCCTGTTCGCCCGCATTCAACAATTTGCCACTCGCGTCTACGGCCCGATGTTCGCCGCCGGCCTGCACTACTGGCAGCTCGGCGACGGCCAGTACTGGGGACACAACACGATCATCCGCATCCAGCCGTTCATGCAGCATTGCGCGCTGCCGCGGCTACCCGGCAAACCGCCGCTCGGCGGCGAGATCCTGAGCCACGACTTCGTCGAGGCGGCCCTCATGGGACGGGCGGGCTGGACGCTCTGGCTCGCCTACGACCTCGACGGCAGTTACGAGGAGGTACCGTCGACGCTGCTCGAGGAAATGAAGCGCGACCGCCGCTGGTGCCAGGGCAACTTGCAGCACCTGCGGCTGCTATTCACCGAAGGCCTTTTCGGCGCCCACCGCGCGCTATTCATCAATGGCGTCCTGTCTTATGTCTCCGCTTTGCTGTGGTTCTTCTTCCTGACCTTGAGCACCGTGGAAGCGGTGCAGAACGCACTGGCGGAGCACGAGTACTTTCCCCACGGCGCGAGCCTGTTCCCGACCTGGCCGGTGTGGCGCCCGAACTGGGCCCTCGCCCTGCTCGCGGTCACCGGCGCCATTCTGTTCCTGCCCAAGTTTCTCAGCATCGTCCTCGTGGTTGCCCGCAACGGCAACGCCCGCTCTTACGGAGGCCTGGCCAGACTGACCCTCAGTGTCCTCTGCGAGATCGTCATCTCCAGCCTTCTGGCGCCGATCCGCATGGTGTTCCACAGCCGCTTCGTGGTGCAGAACCTCATGGGCCGCACGGTGACCTGGAAGTCGCAGGGTCGGGAGGACGCGGAGACCGGTTGGGGCGAAGCGATACGCCACCACGGCTTCGACACGCTGTTCGCAAGCGCCTGGGGTACCACTCTTTACCTGCTGAATCCGGGCTACTTCTGGTGGGTCACCCCGATTATCGGCGCCCTGATTCTGTCGGTGCCGGTATCCGTACTCGCCAGCCGGATCGGTCTGGGGGAACGGGCCCGCGCCTGGAAGCTGTTCCTCATCCCCGAAGAAAGCGACCGGCCGCGCGAACTGCGCGAGCTCGATGGCGAATACGAGGCGGCGCAGCGACGCGCCGCGACTCGGCCACCGGCCGAGAACGACGGCGTCGTCCGTGTCGCCGTCGACCCTTACACGCACGCCCTGCACCGGGGCCTGCTCGGGCGCCGGCGCTCGCTGCGCGCCTCGATCCGGGCGACGCGCGCCACGCTGCTCCGACACGCCCTCTCCGCGGGAGCGGCGGCGCTCGCTCCCCGCGAGCGTCGCGTGTTGCTCGGCGACCCCGATCTGGTCGACGACCTGCACGACAAGGTGTGGGCCGAGAGCGACCACGAACGCGTCCGCCGCTGGGGCCGCCCCGGACGGGTATGAAAGCGGCGCGCCAGTTCGCGCGGTTCATCCTCGCCGTCGGGCGCCGCTTCGAGGCGGACGACGGTCTTGTTCGCGCGGCGGCGCTCGCCTACACGTCCCTGCTCTCGCTGGTTCCGCTGCTGGCGGTGATGTTCGCCGTCCTCAAGGGCCTCGGAACGCAGCGGCGTCTCGAGCCCTTGCTCCTGTCGCGGCTGTCGCTGACGCCGGAGACCACCGCAACGATCGTCGGGTACATCGACCGCACCAATGTCGGCACGCTCGGGACACTCGGCGCCGCCGCCTTGCTGCTCACCGTGGTCGGCGTGCTCGGTACGATCGAATCGACCTTCAATCACATCTGGCGGGTGCGGCATGGCCGTTCGGTGTGGCGCAAGGTGAGCGACTACCTCTCCGTCGTCCTGCTGACGCCGTTCCTGCTGCTCGCCGCCGTGGCCGTCACCTCGTCGCTGCAGGTCCAGCAGGTGATCGAGTGGATCCGCAGCGTCGACTACTTGAGCCGGGCATTTGTCGTCGCCCTCGGCGTGGTTCCGGTCGCAATGAACGCCGCGGCGATCGCAATGCTGTACGGCGTGATGCCGAACCGCCGGCCGGCACCGCGTGCGGTCCTGATCGGGGCCGTCGTCGCCGGACTCGCCTGGCACCTCGTGCAACTCGCCTACGTCCGCTTCCAGATCGGCATGGCGAACTACAACGCCATCTACGGCGCCCTTTCACAGGTACCGGTGACCATGGCGTGGCTCTACGTGAGCTGGATCGTTGTCCTCGTCGGGGCTGAAATCGCCGCGATCGCAGAGTTCGGCGCCGACGGCCCCGCCGCCGACCCAGCCCCACCGTGGGCCGCCGGCGCTGCGCTGCAACTCCTCGTGCGGGCCGCCCGGGCCTTCGCCGGCAGCGCTGCCGGCGTCGAGATCAGACAGGTGGCGCGGGACCTCCGTCTCGACCCCGGCGCGCTGACGGCCGTAGCCACATTGCTGGTCGAACGCGGTTGGCTCGCCGCCGTCGACGGCGCCTCCGGCCGCTACGTGCTCACTCGCGACCCCGCGCAGATTCCACTCGCCGATCTCGCCGCGCTGCTCCCGACACCCAGCCTCGACCTCCAATTCGACACCGCCGTTACCGCCGCCCTGCGTCTCGTCGAAACGTCGGGACCGCAGGCGTGGGCGGCGTTGCGGCTGACGGATGTGGTTGGGGGGGGCTGATGTCCGCACTTGCGGAACGTGTCAGCGTCGCACCGTGCGGCGGCCGCGCAGGTAGGCATCGCGAGCAGCCAGACGCAGGTGCTCGACGTGACGGCGCACCGCCATGACTTCGTCGTCGGTCACCGCTGTCGGCACGCCGTCCACGGTCTGGGTCGCGCGCGACAGAGCCCCGGTATCGTCGAAGCTGAGCCGCAACACGACCGCCGTTGCGTTCGGAAAACCGTCGTGGCGCGCCATTGCCCGCCGGTTTTCGTGATAGTGGAACAAGCGACCCGCGGCGAAGAAATACTCGTTGACCGCCACCGCCGCCCCGGGCTCGCTCGCATCGGTCTGCTCGATGACGTAGCGCACTTCGCCGTCCCCGAAGTACGCCACGAAGCGCGACCGGACGAGGTCGGTCTGGCAACGCCCCTCGACGCGCGTCAGGTACGGAGCTAGCTCGGCGACGTAAGTCGCCGCTGCTTCCTGCGGATCCGGTTGGTCGGTCACGACCCCCCGGGACGCATCCTCTCGCTGGCGGGACACGCTGCAGCCCCAGACCGTCAACAGCGCCACCGCCCCGGCCAGCGTCCTCACAACCATCCATCCTCTTTTCCCTGCAAACATCCTTGCCCAATCCGGTTACGCACCCGGCCGCGCCGTGCACCGTCCCAATAGAACTCGCCCCGTTATCCCGAAACCGCCGATTTCCTGGCCCGGGACCTCCTTCGCCGACGTCCAAAAACATGTTCTTCGACCGGTCCAACACGGGCTTTTCCAAAGAACCCACGGCGGCGATCGACGACACGCCCTCTAGCAGCAGATCTCGCGCGGGCAAAGGAACCGCCACCGTTAGGGCGTGAACGCCAGTTTTGTGGCGCACGGTAACCCGACTCGTAGTCTGCGAACGGCGCCGCCAGTGAAGGCTCAATATCTGCGCGCGCATGGCATGGCGTTTGCTGACCGGTCATCTCGCGTTCGGGAGGACAAGCGCGTGAGAATGGCGGCTCGTCATCACGGCCAAACAACGGGACCGGTCGCGTGAGCATGGCGATCGGAGGTGCTGGAGAAGCGCCGGCCTGGGGTCGCTTCAGGAGCTTCGCGGAGCACGCGCTGCGCCTGGGGTATGCGGACCTCGCTGCGCCGGCAATCCTGGCCCTGGTGGCTGCGGCCGGTTATGGCATCGCTGTCGGTGGCGGCGCTCGGGTGGTCGGAGGACTGACCCTCGGGGTGTTGGCAACCGCTGGTGTACTGGCGGCTCGTGGTCTTCGCCACGAGGGAGAGCGCGTCGCCAGGGAGCTACACCGGGCCGAGGCGCGATCGGCAGCGTTCGAGGCTGCGGAAGCCGCATTGCAGCAAGCCAAGAGCGCCGCCGAGGCTGCTAACCGCGCCAAGAGCGAGTTTCTCGCCAACGTCAGTCACGAGATCCGCACGCCGATGAACGGCATTATCGGCATGACCGAGCTAGCTCTCGACACGGACCTCTCTACCGAGCAGCGCGAGTACCTCGATATGGTGCGCAGCTCGGCCGACGCACTGCTCACGGTCATCAACGACATCCTCGACTTCGCCAAGATCGAAGCCGGCAAACTCGACCTCTGCCCGAGCGAGTTCACCCTCGCTCGGAGTCTCGACGAAACCATGCGACCCCTCGCTCTGCGAGCCCGACAAAAGGGCCTCGCGTGCGCGTGGACGATCGCTCCGGACGTACCGCCGGTGCTGGTCGCGGACGCCGGCCGGCTCCGCCAGGTCCTTCTGAATCTCGTCGGCAACGCCATCAAGTTCACGGAAGCCGGCGGCCGGGTCGCCGTCGAAGTCGCACGCTTCACCTGCACGGCTCCTCCGGATCTCGACGACGCCACCGACGGCCTCGACCTGCACGTCACGGTCAGCGATACCGGTATCGGCATCGCTCCCGAGCAGCAACGACTCATCTTCGAGGCCTTCGCCCAGGCGGACGGCTCCATGGCCCGCCGTTACGGCGGCACCGGCCTGGGTCTGACCATCGCCTCGCAGATCGTCGCGCTGATGGGCGGGCGCTTGTGGGTCGACAGCGCGCTCGGCCGCGGCAGCCGGTTCCAGTTCACGATCCGCTGCCGGCGGCCGGCGGTCACGCCCGAGGTCCCTCGCGAGTTAGAGTACCTCCGCGGTCTCCCCGTGCTGGTGGTCGACGACACCCCGATCAACCGCCGCGTCCTCGAACAGACGCTACGTCAGTGGAGCATGGAACCGACATGCGTCGCCGATGCCGAGAGTGCCCTCGCGCAGCTCGAAGTGGCACGGTCGAACGGCACTCCGTATTCGCTGGCCCTCCTCGACGTTCAGATGCCCGAGCAGGACGGGTTTGCGCTTGTGGAAAACATCCGCCGTCGCCCGTACCTGAACGGGGTGACCATCATGATGCTGTCGTCCTCCGACTTGCAGGGGGCAGCGGAACGGGCGCGCTCGCTCGGTGTCGCGGCGTGGTTGCGGAAACCGATCAAGCGTAGCGACTTGCTCGATGCGCTGCTCGTGACTCTGGGCTTGCGCAACTCGTCGTACCCGGTCAACTCCTCCGTACCTGCGGCGACACCCGCCGCGGCGCCGCCGCCGGCCGTGCCGGCACGATCGTCACGCCCTCTGCACGTCCTCGTCGCCGAAGACAACACCGTCAATCAGCGCCTCGCATGTCGGTTATTGGAACGTCAAGGGCACACCGTGGTCCTCGCCGATACCGGGCGCGCCGCCCTCGATGCCCTCGATCGCGACCGCTTCGATCTCATTTTGATGGACGTGCAGATGCCGGAAATGGACGGCCTCGAAGCCACCGGAGAGATTCGCCGCCGCGAACGCGACGGCGGCCGTTCGGGTCAGGCTGCCCCGCCGAACAGCCGTATCCCGATCGTCGCCATGACCGCGCACGCCATGAAAGGCGACGCAGAGCGCTGCCTGGACGCCGGTATGGACGCGTATGTATCCAAACCCGTGCAGCCCACGACGCTGTTTGCCGTGATCGAGAGAGTCGTGCCGGGCGCGGCGGACACCGCCGCACCGATCGCGGCCCATCACCGGTAGCCGCGGCCGCGCGGCCAGCTTCAGATATCGGGCGGGCCCGCGGCCCGTTCCGCCACTTCAGTTTGCCGCCGTCACGCGTGTGCCGTCGCCGACCAGGTCGCTCGGGTGCAGCACCACGACATCTTCCGCCTGCAGCCCGCCGTTCACCTCAACCATTTGTGGGGTCCGATGGCCGACCTGAACGGGGCGTCGTCGCGCGTAGCCGTCGACCACCGCGAACACTTCCCACTGGCCCCCGCGACGAAACAGCGCACTCGCCGGAATCGTCAGTACGCCCTGCCCTTCCCACACGACAATACGCGCCTCCAGTCGATAGCCGTCCGCCAGGGCAGCCGGAGGCTCGGCAAAGTCGGCGATCACGTTGACACGCTGTTCCTCGACCCCCAGCGCCGAAACCTTCGTGAAGCCCGAGGGTTCGACCAGCCGCACGCGTCCCGGCAACGTACGCTCCCCACCCCAATCCTCGAACACCACCTCCGCCCCGGGATGGACTTTAACCGCATCGGCCGACAGGACATCGACCACGACCTCGAGCGCCATCGGGTCGCCGATCTCCAGCAGCGGCGTTCCCACGGGCACCACGCGTTCGCTCGGCTCCGCGACGCGCAGCACGCGTCCGCTGATCGGAGATCGCACCTCGACGCAGGGCTCGCTCCCGCATCTCGCCGCCGTCGCGCCGTCCGGCGCCAGCAACACCGCCCGGGCAGCGTCGACGTTGTGCGCCGCCACGCTGGCCGCAAACAGCGCCGCCTCGACCTCCTTTTGCCGGGTGGTTTCGGCCAGCTCCGCCAGTTCAAGTTCCTCGGGGGAGATCGTCCCCGGTTTGGCGAGTTTCCGGGCGCGCCGGGCGCTGCGTGTCGCCTGCTCGAGCGATGCTCTTGCCTGCGCGACCCGCGCTGTCGCCTCGCGTTGGGCGGCTTCGGCCGCTTCGAGCCGCGCCCGCGCTTCCGCCCGAGAGCGCGGATCCAACGGCAGCGGATCGAGCCGCGCCACGACTTCTCCCGCACGCACTTCCGCACCCGCCTTCAAGTCGATGCGCGCCAGATGCCCCGCCACCGGCGCCGCCACCACAAACCGCTCGCGCACGCGGGTCTCGCCGTCCTCGTCGATGGTCACACGCAACGGCCCCCGCGCGGCCACCGCCACGTCCACCCGCACCGGTCGCGGACGCAACAACACCGCCGTGCCCGCACCGGCGCCCACCACTACGACCCCAATCGGGATCCACCGTCGCCACCCGGCCATACTCACTCCCGCGACTTCAATACCTCGACCAGGTCGATGCGGTCGAGCCGGCGCCGCACGAGCAGCGCCGAGAGAAGAAACGCCACGCCCACCACCCCGACCGAGAACGCGTACGTCGCCGGCGTGAGAACCAGCGGCAGGCGGAACAACTCCCACTGGTAGGTCCACGCCATGAGCGCACTGGTCCCGTACCCGAGGGCGACACCGATCGGCAGCGCCGCCGCGAGCAGCAACGCCTGCTCGCCCAGGAGCATGCGACTCACCTCGCCGCGGGTAAAACCAAGGACGCGCAGACTCGCCAGCTCGCGGCCGCGCTCCGAGAGGGCGATGCGCGCGGCATTGTAGACGATCGCCACCGCCAACACGCACGCGAAGCCAACCAGTACGCCGGTGAACACCCCCATGCTTTCGCCGATTGTCTTTTCGAAACTCTCGAGCGTCGTCTCCCGCTGCAGCACACCGCCCACTGCAGGTAGCCGCTTCAGCAGCCCATACAGCTCCGCCATCCGCTCCGTCTCGACGATCAGCATAGCGCCCGACACGGTCCCGCCCTCGTGCATCAGTCGGTTGAGGGCCCGCACGTCCATGTAGGCGGACAACCCGATCAGCTCGTCCACGAGCCCGCTCACCGGCACTTCCCGTTTCGGCCGGCTGCCTTCCAGCACTTCGACCAGCACGGTGTCGCCGGGCTGCACTTCGAGAATGTCGGCCAGCATCTTGGTCAGGACCAGCCCTTCGGGCGGGAGCGCGACGCTCTCGAGGTTCCGATCGAGCAGACGCCGCAAGCTGGCGTCCGGGGGCAGCCCCATAAGCGCTGTACGCCGCGACCGGTGCCCGCTGCGCAGGCGCACGGGAACCGCGCGGTACGACTCCGAGACCAGAACTCCGGGCAGGCGGGCGAGCTCGTACCGCGCCGTCGCGGGCAAAGGCTCGTGCGCCACGACGGTCATGTCGTCGCGCTGCACCAGAGCGAACTGAACGGCGGCAAGGTACTCGATAGCATCGACGAAGTACCGGCCGAGCAGCAGAATCGCCACCGCGCAGGCAAGGCCGGTTATCGACATGACCGCGCGCAACGGCCGGCGGGCCATGTTGCGCGCGATCATGCGGGTCGCCGGCGGAACCCACCGTTGCGCGCCAAGCCGTTCGAGCCAACCGGCGTGGAACTGCCCTGGGGGTTCCGGGCGCATCGCCTCCGCCGCCGGCACCCGCCACGCCCGCCGCACCGCGGTCACGGCGCCGAACAGGGCGGCCGCGGCACTCGCCGCAATTGCCATCAGCACCACGGTCGGCCCCGGATCGTAACGAAAGACCGGAAAGCGGTAGAACTCGGAGTAGATGCGGTTTAGCTCCGCCCCGAGCCACAGGCCACTCGCGGTGCCTGCGACCGCACCCAGCGTCACGGCCACCAGGGCAAACCCGAGGTAGTGCAGACTCACCGTTACCGGTCCGTAACCGAAGGCCTTGAGAACGCCGATCTGCTCGCGCTGCATTGCCACCAGGCGCGACAGCACGATGTTCAGCAGAAAGGCCGCCACGCCGAGAAAGATCGCCGGCAGCACCGTCCCGAAGATGCGATTCTGCCGCAGTTCGTCCGACAGAAAGCGGTGCGACACCTGGTCGTCGCGCCCGACCGCCCCGAGGCCGCCGTAACGATCGAGCAGCCGATCCAGGCGCACCGTAACCTCGGCCGGATTGGCGTCGGCCGCCAGGATCAGGACCACGTCGTTGAACGCGCCGTCCATGTCGAAGGCTGTCTCCATGGCGGCCAGGCCCATCCACAGCACGCCGAAGTGTCGGTTGTCGGGGAACAGATCGCCGGGCCGCACCTCGTAGACGTATTCCGGCGACAGCGCGATGCCGACAACGCGCAGGGTTGCCCAGCGGCCGTTGAGAACGGCACCGATCTCCGACCCGAGATCGAGGCCATTCGCCAGCGCGAACGCCTCGCTGACGAGAACCTCGTCGCGCCGGCCGGGGGCGATGAACCGTCCGCGCCGGATATGCACGTCATTGACGATCGGCTGCTGACGCTCGGGTATCGAGATGAGGCGCCCGGTCGCCGGCGCGGCAAGGCCGGGGACATCGAGCGTGACGTCGGCGACCAGGCGCGTGTCGGCGCGGGTGACCCCCGGGATCGCCTCGATCTTACGCGCCAGCGACTGCGGCGCGCGTTTGAGCGAAGCGAACAAATTCGCGAAGCGATACGTCGCGTAGTAGTTCGAGCGCGACTCGGCCAGCGACTCGTACGCCGTGCGCATGGTCACGACGATGGCCACGCCCGCGGCCACGACCACGGCGATGGCAGTCACCTGGCCGCGCAGGTGCCACAGGTCGCGCACGAGCTTGCGGTTCAGAGGGCTCATGCGGCTCACCACTCCAGATCGGACGCCCGCGCTCGTTGGGCGTTGCGCCGCACCTCGGCAATGGCGCCGCTGTGCATGCGGATGACCCGGTCGGCCATGCCGGCGATCACCGCGTTGTGGGTGATGACGGCCGTCGTCGTTCCCAGGGAGCGATTGACCTGTTCGAGCACCTCGAGCACCAGGCGTCCGGTCTGCGCGTCGAGCGCCCCGGTCGGCTCGTCGCAGAGGAGGACGTCCGGGCGTTTGGCAATGGCGCGCGCGATCGCCACCCGTTGCTGTTCGCCGCCGGAAAGCTGCGCCGGGAAGTGGTCGCGCCGTGCGCCGAGCCCGACGAGGCGGAGGGTCTCGTCGGGGTCGAGGGGCCGCTCGGCGATCTCGGTGACGAGCGCGACGTTCTCCAGCGCCGTCAGGCTGGGAATAAGATTGTAGAATTGAAACACGAAGCCGACATGCTGGCGGCGGAAACGGGTGAGGGCCGCTTCATCGCCCGCGGTGAGATCGTGGTCGAGGAAGCGCACGGTGCCTCTGGAGGGTACGTCGAGCCCGCCGAGGATGTTCAGCAGGGTTGACTTGCCGCTGCCGGACGGGCCGAGCACGACCAGCACCTCGCCGCGGAAGATGTCGAGATCGACGCCGCGCAACGCCGGCACCTCGACGTCGCCCATGCGATAAACCTTGGCGAGCCCGCGGGCCTGAAAGACCGCCTCCCGCTCCGTCGCCGTGCCGTGGTCGTCGCTCATCCCGTTTCCTGCCGGAGCCTGAGCATCCCCGATCGATGCCGGAATGCAAGCGCAGCAGTGAGGTAAGTCGGGCCGCTCTCGCCAGCGGGGCGGGGTTGCGATACGGAGGTCGCATGTTGTGCCCAAAGTGCAAGACGTCCACGTTGAGTGCGACGACGGTGAAGGAGACGCAGGTGGACCAGTGCCGCACCTGCAAGGGCCTCTGGTTCGACGAACGCGAGCTGAGCGCCCTGCTTGCGGCCGACGCGCCCGCGCTGCGTCCGCTGGCGCGCGGAAACGATGCCGGCGATCTAACCGCACGCCGGGGCGATTGCCCGCGTGACGGCACGGCGATGCTGCGGGTATTCAGCGCCATGAACCGCAACGTGGTCGTCGACACCTGTCCCGCGTGCCGCGGCATCTGGCTCGACGGCGGCGAACTCGCGGCATTAGTCGGCGCCTGAGAGCGCGCCGGCAAATGGAGTGGCAGGCTTCGGACGAGACGATTGGCGCGATTGGCGATTGGCGAGACACCCACCGGCGATTGGTGCGATTGGTGTGGATGGGCGAGACACTCCCCCAGGGTCATGAATCACCCGAGCCCCCGCCCGTGCCCCGACGCCAGGCCAAACCGGGCCGGGGCTCGGGCTGGGAACTGGGGGTACGTCTGGATGACGGGGGATGGATCTCGTTCGCGCGTCGTCGTGATCGGTCTTCCGGTGGGGTGCGGGCCGGTCGAAGCCTGCTGGCAGCGACTTCCCCTCGGGATCGCGGTCGGTATCGGTATCGATCCGTTGCCCGGTGTGCCCAGCCGGCGGACTCGATGGCAGACTCGGTAGACCTCAAGTCGCTCGCGGCCGCAGCTCATGTCGTCATCGATTCCGATTCCGACCCCGATCGGTTCAAGCCGCCCCCCCCCGGCCATATCGCGCGCGCTCTCCTGCGCGTCGCGTGCACTCCATCTGCGGATGCCGCCGAGCCGGCCTCTTCTCCGTACTCGTACTCGTTCACGTACTCGTACACGGCCACTCCCTCGTAATCGTTCAACCGCCCCTCGTCCAACTTCATCGCTGCCTACCCCCAGTCCGTGTACGGGTACGTGTACCGCTTCGCTGAGTACGTGCGCGGAGTGGAAGCCGAACAACTCGCACCGGGGCAGCAAGCTGAAGCGCTACTCGGTATCGTCAGAGTGAATCCAGGCCAGACTCGGCGCGACGCACGCGGCACGGCAGCCCGATCCCGTCGCCTCGATTACGGGCCCAGCAAGGGGTGCTGGACACCCATCGCTCCGGCGTGCGTGGGTGTCTCACGTCCATGCGTGGGTGTCTCACGTCCATCTCACGTCCACCCACGTCCACACGTCCATGCTTCGCGCTTGAGGAACGCGGTACGGCCGCGTATCGTCAATGCTCATCGACCGCGGCGTGAGGGATAGCGGTGAGTCCGAATGGACCGTTACCCGCACGGCGCCGTGCACTCGCAGGGAGTGGAACCCGTATGCGCAAGCAGTCGCTGATGCTGTGGGCAGGGATACTCGGAATGACCTTGCCGGCACATGCCGGTGCGACCCTGCCGTGCGTCGGGAGCTGCGGTGCGGAACGCGAGGTGACCGCCGACTCCCTGGTGACGCTAGTCAACATCGCGCAGGGGAGTCTTTCGCTCGACGCCTGTGCGTCGAGCGATGCCAACGGCGACGGCGACATCTCAATCGACGAGATCGTTGTGGCGGTCAACAACGCCCTCACGGGCTGTCCGGAGCGGTTTCTCGTTTCCAAGACCGATGACACGGCCGATGGGTACTGCGATGACGACTGCTCTCTAAGAGAGGCGTTCGTTGCCGCCAACACGCATCCCGGGCCCGATGAGATCGCAATCCCGGCCGGCGTGTACGTGCTGACCCGCACTGGGAACGAGGAGGATAGCGCGGCTACAGGAGACCTGGACATCACCGAAGACGTCTCGATCGAGGGCACGGGTGCGGCCACGACCGTGCTCGACGGAAACGGAACCGATCGGGTCATCGACATCCTCGCGGGCGCGGTCACCATCGAGCGTCTCACTATCCGGAACGGACACGCCTCTCACGGAGGAGGCATGCGAGTTGGCGATCGCAGCATGGCCAATCCGACCCTCCTCATGTCCGCTGTGACCCTCGCCGGTAACACCGCCGGGACGGGTGGGGCTATCCGTGCCTTCTCGCTAGGCTCGCTGACCCTGCGGGGCTGTACGCTCCGCAACAACGCCGCCACAGTATCCGGTGGCGCCCTCTTGTACAGTAATGTGTCGACGCTCGAAAACTGCACGATCAGCGGCAATTCGGGGAACATGGGCGGCGGCCTCGCAATCAGCGGGGGGCACATCCGCAACTGCACCATTGTGGGTAACGTGACGCTGGAATCGCGCTTTGCATCAAGCAACCTGGCGCGCTTCTCCGACGTCAATAGGCCGGGAGTGATCGTGGTCGAGAACACCATCGTCGGCGGCTCGGAGGGGCGAAACTGCGGATCGGCGGAGCCGGAGGGCGGCGGTAACCTCAGCGACGATAGTTCCTGCGGACGACCGGGAGACACGAACTGGACGGTCGTCCCTGACCTCGGTATCGCACCCCTAACCGACACCGGTGACGGGATCCCTGTTCATCCGCTGTGCACCGGTGTTGGTGTCCCGGACCCGTCCTGCGCCGGACCCAGCCCGGCGCTCGGGGCCGCTGACTCGGGTGCGTGCCCGTCAACCGATCAGCGTGGTTTCCCGCGTTCGGACCCGTGGTGTGACAGCGGCGCATACGAGGCCGAGTGAACCCGTCACCCCGGCGGCGATCCCGACCGTGCGCTCCCCTCTGGCGGAACGGGCGCCGGCGATACGTTCCCCCACCCGTCGGGTTGAGCCTTCCAGAAGCTCAAGGATGAGCGTTGTTTACTGCTGCTCGCGCAGCAATAGGGCGCGACGACGCACGTGGGTATGGCGCGTCTAAGTTAATGACATTGCCCCCGCCTCGCCGGCGCCACCACACCCGTCGCTCCGGCAGGCGCCATCTCTCCGGCAGGCGCGAGCGGATGTCCCACCGACCCCCCCTCCGCTACCAAGCGATTAGGTGGATGTCCTTCTGACCCCCTTCAGTTCTGGAAGCCGCAGGGCCACGACGTTCCATACCGTCTCCAGGCGGACGCCAAAGTGGCCGTGGATGAGAACGTCCCTTATGCCGGCGATCCGCGGCCACAGCACCTCCGGGTGCCCCGCCCGCAGGTCAGCAGATAGGTTCTTCACCGCCTCACCGACGATATCGAGGTTTCGGATGACCGCATCCTGAACCATTCCACCCCACGACGGGCACCTGAGCGTACCGGGTCACGATGCGTACGGGGCCCGCGGCCGTTGTTGACAGGGCTGACCACCGGCTCGCGTCCCCAAATATTCACGGTGCGGTCACTGTCAACTGGCTGGTGCACGAGTGCCACCCCACAGCCCCCCCACCGCACCCCGGAAGGCGACAAGGTTTATCCACCCGATCACCCGGTCGATTGAGGGCCACCAGCCGCGATGTGCTAGGGTGTCATTTCGGAGCAGCGCGATTGAATGCCACGAATCACCGGTATCCCGGGTCCCTATCGGTTCTTCTTCACGAGTTTCGACTGCAACGAGCCGCCACATGTGCATGTCGAGCGGGAGAGGAAGACCTGCAAGTTCTGGCTTGAGCCGCTCGCGTTGGCCCGCAGTCATGGCTTCAGCGCCCGGGAGTTGAACCTCATTCGACACATCATGAACGCCCACCGCGCTCGCATTCTGGAGGCATGGTATGAACACTGTGGCTAGCGGTGACCCGCGTATCGAAGACGTGCGTGTCACCCAGGATGAGATCGTCGCGCGCCTCGCGGATGGCCGAGTCATCAGCGTGCCGCTTGCCTGGTCATGGCGCTTGGCCGAGGCAACGCCAGCACAACGCGCGAACTTCCGACTCATCGGCGCCGGCCAAGGGGTGCACTGGCCTGATGTCGACGAGGACATCAGCGTCGAAGGGATGCTTCACGGCGCCCCGGCGCGTCGCCCGGCGCCGAGGCGCCGAGCAACTGGTCCACGCATAAGCCGCGGTGAACCGCCGAAGCGCGTCCAGCCGACGCGCAAGAGAGCCGCGCGCGGCTGACCGCCAACGTTTGCAGTGGACGTGCTGAACCGCCCCGACTGTGGCAGCCGGCTACGCTTCTAAGCGGTCCGGCTGGGATTTCCGAGGGGGAGGGGTGCTGGACACCCACCGCTCCGGTGGGCGCGAGCGGATGTCCCACCGCCCCCCCCGGCCATATCGCGCGCGCTCTCCTGCGCGTCGCGTGCACTCCATCTGCGGGTACCGCCGAGCCGGCCTCTCCTCCGTACTCGTACTCGTTCACGTACTCGTACACGGCCACTTCCTCGCAAACGTCCAACCGCTCGCGGTCCAACTTCATCGCTGCGTGCCCTCAGTCCGAGTACGAGTACGTGTACCGCTTCGCTGAGATAGGTGTATGGCGTCCACGGCGAACCCTGATCCGGCGCTAAGCGGAGAATACCCAGTAGCCCAAAGGGGTTCGGAAAACCCGCCGGGTGGACGCGGAAGGC
>JAKLJW010000030.1 GCA_023150935.1 Candidatus Binatia bacterium
TCGATACGCCGCCGGAAAGATGGTGCTACTCGGGGCGAACGGAATACGCTGCCGAATTAATGAACCGGAGTACTTAGGCAGCGCTACGGAACCCCGGCGATCGAGTACGCATTATGACCGGCATCCGCGGAGTGGACCCGACCCATCGCACCTACGTCAGCTACATCGACAAGAGTCGCGACTTATATCTCGCGCGCGGTTACTCGAACCCGTACCGCTGGGCGCATTTCGAGGACGTCCCGTTCGCGCCCCTGGCGAGGCCGCTGGCGCAGTCGGCGGTAACCATCGTCACCACGGCCATGCCGGCGCCCGACAACGCCGACGACGTACCGGAGTCGCGCAAGGTGTTCTCGATATCCGGCGCGCCGCCTCCCGCCAAGCTTTCGACCGAGGGCCTGTTCTGGGATCGCGGGGCGACCCACACCGACGATCTCGACTCGTTCTTCCCGATCCACCGCCTCGGGGAGTTCGTCCGCGAAGGTCGCGTTGGCCGGGTCGCCGCACGGCTGCACTGCGTACCCACGGAATACAGTCAACGCAGTACGATCGAACGTGACGCACCGGAGATCGTGCGCCGCTGCCGCGAAGACGGCGCCGCTGCCGCCTTGCTGGTTCCCCTGTGACCCGTCTGCCACCAGACCGTGAGTCTGGTCGCCCGGCAACTCGAAGCCGCCGGCATCGCCACCGTCGTACTCGGCTCGGCGCGCGACATCGTCGAGCACTGCGGGGTGGCGCGCTTCGTGTTCACGGACTTTCCGCTCGGTAACCCCTGCGGCAAGCCTTACGACGTCGTGATGCAGAAGCAGATCGTCGGCATGGCTCTGGATCTCATCGAGAGTGCCCGCCACCCGCGCACCACCGTCCAGACTCCGTTCGCATGGGGCAAAGATCAGTCGTGGCGCGACAACTTCATGCGCATCGATCCGTGACCGTGGGCGAACGGCTCTTGCCCGACCGGGGCCGGTCCACCGAAGCACGGATCTCCCTCGGCTGCGCAAGCTCTCGGCGCCGGCGGTATCGATCCCCCCATCAGGGCTCGCGACCGAAGCTCGCGATGCGCGCGATATCGACCCTGGCCCCGACGCCGACCGGAGTGCGCCATACAGGTGCTGCAGCCCCACGGCTGCCTCTGCTACGATGCGCAGCGTGGTTGAGGACGGGGGTAAAACGCCGGCGGGGACGGCGACGACGCGACCTCCCGCACCGGTGCGACGGAAGCGGACCGCGGGGCGACCGGTGGCGCAGAGGCGGGGGCCGCGGACGAAGAAGGCGGCGGCGCAGGCCCAGCGACGGGCTGCGTTGCGGGCTCTCTGCCTGCTCGGCGCCGAGGGGCTGGCCCTGAGTATTGTCGGTGTGGTCGTAGTCATTGCCGGGCTGGGGCGTTTTGCGGCGTGGTTCGCCGGCGCCGGGCTGTGGGCGCACCTGCTTCCGTTCGCCGCGGCGGTACTCGGTCTCGGCGTACTGACCGCCGGCCTGTTGTGGGGGTGGGTACGGGCGCGGGCATGGCTGTCGAGATGGGCGTCGTGGCTGCCGGTCGGGGTCGCGCTGTCTCTGGCAGCCGTGTCGGTTGGGCTGGCGACGCGACCGGGGTTCCACGACGCTCTCGCCGACCTGCAGGGCCTCGTCGGCGGTCAGGCCGAGGCGGAACGGATTGCCATTGCACATCAGGTGTACGCCACTTATCGGCGCGCCGATCCTGCCGAGTGGCGACGCATGCTCGAGCGGGCGCACGACTACGAGGCAGCCGTACACGATGCCGCAGCGGCGTTCGATCTGGACGGTGAAGTGCTCATGGGTGTCGCCGCGACGGAGTCGTCGTTCCTGCCGCGCACGAGCAAGGACGGCGGCCGTGGGCTGTTCCAATTGACCAACCTGCCGGCCCCGGCGGTCGAGGCGGCAAGACAGGCGCTCAGGGTGAAGCGTATCGACCCCCGCGACCATCGGCACAACGCCTTCGCGGGCGCGGCGACCTTGCGGCTCTACCTCGACGATGTCGACGGCGATATATTCCTCGGTCTGCTGGCGTACAACATGGGACCGCGCAACGGCGGGCTGCGTTCGATCATGGACCAGTACGGCGCACGCGACTTCGTCACCATCCAGCCTTACTTGCAGCTCCTGCCGCGCGACTACCCGATTCGGGTTCTCGCCGGCGCGCTTGCCTACCGTCTGTGGCGCACCGGCGGGCAGCTGCCGCGCTACGAGGACGGCGAGAACGCCCGGACGATTCAGGAGGTCGGCATACCGGGGTTCCCTGCGGAGCCGCTGCCTGCGATCCGTCGCGCCCGCCCGTCTTCTTGACCGCGGTAACGGTCGCCGGGCGGAATCCGATTTCTTCGTTGTCCAAAGGACGATACGCTCGGGTCGAGGCCACTGGGCGATGCACGTAACGGTTCGAGAAGCGACACAGATGGATGCCGCCGCCTGCGGGCGGGTACTTTATGCGGCTTTCAAGGCCATTGCGGACCAGCACGGCTTCGAGGCCGATTTCGATAACAACGAGCAGGCCACGCGTGTCGTGACCCACTTGCTTAATCAGCCCACCTTCCACGGGGTCGTGGCCGAGGCGAGCGGGCGCATCGTCGGATCGAGTTTCCTGGCCGAGGCCGATCCGATTCGCGCCGTCGGCCCGATATCCGTCGATCCCGGGGTCCAGCATGCGGGGGTCGGGCGGCAGCTCATGGCGGCGATGCTGGAGCGGGGAAAACAGGCTCCGGGTATCCGTCTGGTGCAGGACGCCTTCAACGCCACGTCGATGGCGTTGTACACCAGCCTCGGCTTTGCCGTACGCGAGCCTCTGGTATTGCTGCGCGGTCGGCCGACCGGAGCCCGTGACCGGGGCGTCGTGGTCCGGCCAATGCGGCCGTCGGACCTGCCGGCGTGCGCCACGCTGTGCGAGCGGGTTCACGGGGCGCCCCGCACTGCCGAACTCCGGGGAGCACTGCGTTCCCTCACTCCGCTGATCGCCGAGCGTGGTGACCGCATCACGGCTTACGTTACGACTCTGTCCTTCTGGCAGGTTGCGCACGGGGTGGCGGAATCGGAGGCGGACCTGCAGGAACTCGTCCTCGGTGCGGCCGCGCTCCGCGAAGAACCGGTCACCTTCCTCCTGCCCACCCGGCAAACGGCGATGTTCCGCTGGTGCCTGGGCGCCCGGCTACGCATCCGGAAACCGATGACCCTGATGACCCTGCGCGCGTATCAGGAGCCGGTAGGCTGCTACTTCCCGTCCGTGGCGTATTGACGGCGGCGGGCGAGTTGCCATCGCCGGCAACAACGTCCATCATTGACCGACCACCCCTCGGATGGAGGAGACACTGGTGAACCCTCACGCCGATGCGCGCCGCTCCGGCCGCTTGATCCAACCGTTGGTTCGGGAAAACGGCCGCTTGCAACCGGCAACCTGGGACGTTGCGCTCGAGCGTGCCGTCGGCGGGTTCAGGCGCATCCAGGAAACCCACGGCGGCGAAGCGATTGCCATGCTGAGCTGCTCGAAGGCTACCAACGAAGTCAACTATCTGGCACAGAAAGTCGCCCGCGTCGCTTTTCGCACCAACAATATCGATAGCTGCAACCGTACCTGACACGCCCCCAGCGTCGTCGGTCTGACGACCATCTTCGGTTTGGGCGGCGGCACCAATTCGTATCGCGAGGTGGAAGATACCGACGTTATCCTGCTGTGGGGCTCGAACGCCCGCGACGCCCACCCGGTCTGGTTTCAACATCTTCTCAAGGGCCTCCATAAGGGCGCCCGCCTGTATGTCATGGACCCCCGCCGCACCGCGTCGGCACAGTGGGCCGACGTCTGGCTGGGTCTGGACGTCGGCACCGACATTGCCCTCGCCAATGCCATGGCTCGGGAGATCATCGCCGCGGGACTGCACCACCCCGAGTTCATCGCCAACGCGACCGAAGGTTTCGAGGCCTACCGTACCGCCGTCGACGGCTACACCCTGACCGAGGCCGAACGGACTACCGGCGTACCCGCCGAGGTCATCCGCGAAGCCGCGCACACCTATGCGCGCGCCAGCAAGGCGATGATCTTCTGGACCCTCGGCATCGCCCAGCATCACAACGCCGTCGACTGCGTACTCGCACTGATCAACCTCGCCCTGCTCACCGGGCACGTCGGCAAGTGGGCCTCGGGCTGCAACCCCCTGCGCGGCCAGAACAACGTCCAGGGCGGCGGCGAGATGGGCGCTTTGCCGCATCGACTGCCCGGCTTCCACGACATCCTGAACCCGGACTCGCGCCGCCTCTTCGAGGCTCTCTGGCAGGTGCCGATCATTTCCCACTACGGCTGGAACCTGACCCAAATGCTGCTCGCCATGGAGCGCAGAGAACTGCGCGCGCTCTACATCGTCGGCGAAAACCCGGCCCATTCCGACGCCAATGCCGGGCATGTCGAGGAACTTCTGCGCGGCCTCGATCATCTCGTCGTGCAGGAGGTGTTTCTGACCCGCACGGCCGAGTTCGCCGACGTCGTCCTGCCCGCGGCGGCGACATGGTGCGAGAGCGAAGGGACGATGACCAACAGCGAACGCCGGGTGCAACGGGTGCGCAAGGCCCTCGATCCCCCGCCGGACGCTCGCGACGACCTCTGGATTCTCGCGGAGGTTGCCCGCCGCATGGGGGTTGCGTGGGAGCATCCGACGGCGGAGTCGATCTGGAACGAGTTTCGTTCGATCGCCCCGATCTTCGCCGGACTGAGTTACGCCCGCCTCGACGCCCTCAACGGCATCCAGTGGCCATGCCCCGACGAGTCGCACCCGGGCACCGCGTTCCTGCACGCCCGCCTGTGGGAAGAGCCGCGCGGCGGGCGCGCGGCGCCGTTTTCCGTCGTACACCATGACGGCCCGGTCGAACCGCCCGACGCGGAATATCCGTTCCTGTTGACCACCGGTCGCCGCCTCGAGGTCTACAACACCGGCGTGCAGACGGCGTCGTACAATCCGCCGCTGCGCCGCAGCGAGGCGATCGATCTTGCCCCCGAAGACGCGCAGCGGCTCGGGATCGTTTCCGGTGCGCTGGTCGAGGTGGTCTCCCGTCGCGGCCGCGTGACCGCACGAGCCGGAATCGACGGCGGCCTGCGTCCGGGTCTGGTGTTCATGCCGGTCAATTTTCCCGACGTGACCAACACCAACGCCCTGACGATAGATGCCTTCGATCCGAAATCGGGCACGTCGGAGTTCAAGGCCTGCGCGGTGCGCATCGCGGCCGTATCGAGGTAGACGCGATGGACATTCGCCTGCCGGACGCCAGACCGAGTGCCGCGGAGCGCGATGCCGTCGATCGGGTGCTGGGGCCGCCGCTGTCGGCGTGGGATGGCGGCGAGCGCGGCAACCCGCGCGATTTCCGCGTTGCCTATGGCGGCCGCGCGCAACGGAGCGAACGCCACCGGCTGCTGCCGTGCTTGCAAGCGCTGCAGGCACGGGTCGGCTGGATCACTCCGGGTGGACTCGCCTACGTGTGCGAGCGCCTCGGGGTACCGCCGGCGGAGGCCTGGTCGGTGGCCAGCTTCTATGGCTCGCTCGCGACCGCGCCGCAGCCGCGGCGCGTCGTTCGCGTTTGCGATGACATCGCCTGCCGCACCCGGGGTGCGGCCGCCGTCGGCGCTGCGGCCGCGGCAGCAACTGGCACGGCGGCGGGAGGCGAGGGCGATCCGGGCGATGGGGAGCGGCCGGCGTCGATGCGCACGGCGTGCCTCGGGCTGTGCGATCGTGCTCCGGCGGCGCTGGTTACGGAGGCCGGGGTTGCACCGATCGAGGTGCAGGTGGGGGGTGTCGATGCGGCGCGGGTCCGCGCTCTGCTCGCCGGTGAGGGCGATCCGGTCGATGCGAGCGCCGATCCTCCGCTGCCCCAGCGCGGCGATCCGTCGTTGCGTCTGCTGGCGCGAGTCGGTGCGGTGAACCCCGAGAGCCTTGACGCGTACCGGGAGGCGGGCGGCTATGCGGCGCTTGCCCGTGCGTTGGAGATTGGCCCGGAAGCGGTGCGGCGCGAGGTGGCGGTGGCGAAGCTGGTCGGGCGCGGCGGTGCCGCGTTTCCGACGGCAGCCAAGTGGGAGGCGGTGCGCCGCGCCTCATCGACGCCCCGCTATCTGGTCTGCAACGCCGACGAATCGGAGCCCGGAACTTTCAAGGATCGGGTGCTGCTCTGCGGCGATCCCTTCGCGGTTGTCGAGGCGATGACGATCGCGGCGTTCGCCGCCGGGTGCGAACGGGGGATTCTCTACGTGCGAGCCGAGTACCCGCTGGCTTACCGGCGCATCGCCCATGCCGTGGCGGCCGCGCGTGCCGCGGGTCTGCTCCGGGCGGACATCATGCGGCGCGGCTTCACCTTCGACGTCGAGGTGCGCCGCGGAGCTGGCGCGTATGTCTGTGGCGAGGAGACGGCGCTGCTGGCGTCGATCGAGGGCCAGCGCGGCGAGCCGCGCGTCAGGCCGCCCTTCCCCACCGCGGCAGGGCTGTTCGGCAAACCGACCCTCGTCAACAACGTGGAGACCCTGGTCAACGTGCTGTCGATCGTCAGTGACGGCGGAGCGGCGTTTGCGCGTATCGGCACGGCGGAGTCGACGGGCACACGTCTCTTTTCGGTCAGCGGCACCGTGCGCCATCCCGGGGTGTACGAGGTGGAGTTGGGCACCACCCTGCGCGACCTGCTGGCACTGGCCGGCGGCGTGGCGGCAGGGCGCACTCTGCAAGCGGTCCTGCTGGGGGGTGCCGCCGGCAGCTTCGTGCGGCCCGACGAGATCGACCTGGAGCTGTCGTTGGAGGCCGCGCGAGCCGCGGGTGTGACGCTCGGCTCGGGTGTGGTGATGGCGTTCGACGATACGGTCGATCTGCGCGACACGGTAATGCGCATCGCGCGTTTCTTCCGTGAGGAGTCCTGCGGACGCTGCGTGCCTTGCCGAGTAGGGACGGTACGCCAGGAGGAGTCGCTGGTGCGCCTGGCGGCGGGTACGCCGCGCGGCTCCGTGGCCGCAGAAATCGGGCTGCTTGCCGGCGTCGGGACGGCGATGCGCGACGCGTCGATGTGCGGACTCGGTCAGACGGCGCACTCGGCGGTCGAGTCGGCAATCGCGCGGTTGCGGCTCTTCGGCGAAGTCGTGCCGGAGCAGCCCCGCAAGGCAATGTCGGCGGCGCCGGTTTCGCAAGCGAGCGGTGGCCTGGCGGATGGCATCGATCTAGGTATCGACGGCCGCTGGGTGCGAGTACCGCCCGGCACGACGATTCTCGGCGCCTGCCGCAACCACGGCATCGAGGTTCCCACCCTTTGCTACCTGGAGACGCTGACCCCGGCGAACGCTTGCCGGCTGTGTGTGGTCGAGATCGAGGGTGCCCGCGCGCTCGTGCAGAGCTGTACGCGACTCGTCGAGCCGGGCCTGCGGGTGCACACGCAGTCGGAGCGGGTGCGCCACGCGCGCAGGATGGTGTTGGAGATGCTGGCGTCGTCGGTCGACCTCACGGCCGCACCGGCGCTCCGGGGCCTGTTGGACGCTTACGGTTGCGATCCGACACGGTACGGTCCGGCACAGTCGGCACACGACCGCGATGGCGGTCAAGCCGGGCATCCGGCGCCGGTCGATCCCGGTGTTGCCGCCGGCGTCGCCCAGCCGGTCAAGATCGACAACAACCTCTACGTGCGCGACTACGGCAAGTGCGTGCTCTGTTACCGGTGCGTAGCCACGTGTGGTGCGGACTACCAGAACACCTTTGCCATCGGTGTCGCGGGGCGCGGATTCGAGGCGCGCATCGGCACCGAATTCGCCGTGCCTCTGCCGGCCTCGGCGTGCGTATACTGCGGCAACTGCGTCGCCGTGTGCCCGACCGGGGCGTTGCTGGCCAGGGACGAATACGACCTGCGCGGCGCCGGCCGTTACGACGAGACCCGGCAAAGCGTTACGGACACGGTATGCCCGTATTGCGGCATCGGTTGCACGTTGCGCCTGCACGTACAGGACGGACGAATCGTGAAGGTGACGTCGCCGCTGGACAACAGCGTCACGCGCGGAAATCTCTGCATCAAAGGCCGCTTCGGCTGGCGCTTCGTGCACGACGTCGACCGCGCCGAAGACGAACGCCGGCGCTGATTTTCGGTTCTCGCGCCGCTTCGGGCAGCGCCCGATGTCTTCCCGCCGGGCATCGCGAGGAACGCCGGGACGGGGACGGCGACGGTAGCATCGTCGAGCGGGATCGTTTCCCGCCAAGCTATGTCGTCCGAATGCCCTCCCGGACCGGGGTCGACTTGCCGACCTGGCGGGCCCCGATCGGCAGCACGACCGGAAACCGCTGCAACGAATGAATCGAGAGGGGCGTCACATGCCGTCTCACCATGGCGGAAATTCCACCACGTTGTGGCAGATTCTTCGACCAGCGACGGCGACGCCGCTGCGCCCCCGTGGGCCGGGCTGCTTGATTGAGGATTGCCCCGCGGACATAGTCGCGAACGAATGGACATTATGGAAAGGGGGAGCCGGCAATGAGCGAGACCATCGGCATCGATCGCATCGGACCGTCGGCGGCGCGGGTGACGCTCCAGCGCCCCGCCAAACGCAACGCGCTTTCCGTTGCCCTGCGCGACGAGGTGAGCGACGCTCTCGACGCGATGGCCGGCGACGAGTCGTGCAAGTGCGTCGTGATCACGGGTGCGGGGGAGGTGTTCTCCGCAGGCTTCGATCTCTCCGAGTTCCGCCGCGCCGCCGGGGACGCCGATTTCTCGCGCGCTCTGTGGGCCTCGAGCGATCGCTTCCACCATACGCTGCTGTCGTTCCCGCTGCCGCTGCTCGCCGCGGTGAACGGGCCCGCGCTGGCGGGCGGCTTCGACCTCGCCGTGTGCTGCGACGTGCGCATCGCTGTCACAACGGCCCGGTTCGCGCATCCGGAGTTTACGTTCGGCGACGTCGTCTACTCGCCGCTGCACGATCTCGTCGGCGGCGCGGTAGCTCGCGAACTATGCCTGACAGGCCGGGAGCTCACGGCACAGGAGGCGTTGACTCTCGGCCTGGTGTCGGAAGTCGTGGCGCCGGAGGCCCTCGACGACGCGGTGGCGCGCGTCGTGCAACGCATCGACACGGCGCCGCGCGACCGGTTGATGCGCACCAAGGCGAAGGCCATCGCGCGCGCGGCTATCGCCGTCCGGGAGACGCTCGATCTGTGAGTACGGCAAACGACACCCCCCGCCCGGACGATGCGGAACTGGCGGCGATGTTCGGTACCGCCGCCTTCCACCGCACGCTCGGTGCAACGATCCGCCGCAGTGGGGCGGGAGTCGAAATCCTGGTGCGGCTCGACGAACGCTTCGAGAGTATTCCCGGACGGCTGCACGGCGGTATCGTGTCCAGCGTGCTCGATACGGCCAGCACGTGGGCACTGATCGCCGAGACCGGAAAGATATTCACGACCGTGGATCTGCGTACCGACTTCCTGCGTCCGGCGCCGATCGGCGATCTGCTGGCCATCGGCACGGTGGTAGCCCTCGGCTCGAGCGTCGCCCGATCCGGCGCCCGCCTTCTCGATGCCCAGGGTCGTTGCTGTGCGACCGCCACCGGCACTTTCGTGCGCATCGGCTGACGGCGGGTGGGGCCTGCACGAGGCCTGCCCCTACCGTCGGTGTGCATCCTCATCGGGCAGGCACGGGGGCCTACCCCTACGCATGGCGGTCGTCGGTGTGCATCCTCATCGGGCAGGCACGGGGGCCTGCCCCTACGCATGGCGGTCGTCTGCGTGCATCCTCGTCGGGCAGGCACGGGGGCCTGCCCCTACGCATGGCGGTCGTCGGTGTGCATCCTCGTCGGGCAGGCACGGGGGCCTGCCCCTACGCCTGGCGGTCACAGCCGGTCGGCGATCTCGGCGTGCAAGCGGAGGAGATCGGGAATGGTGTCGGGGGGGCGGCGACCCATGCCGCATTCGGTGCCGATGCCGAAGGCCGGAACGAACGATTGCGCCGCGCGGATGCGTTTCTCGGCACCAGCGATTCCGTCGGTGAGGTGTACGAGGCCGAGGTACAGCGTCGTGTGCGACTGCAGCCGGCGTCCGGTCAGCGGTGCGAAGTAGTCGGCGTCGGTGCGCGGGCGCGGCACGGGCAGGTGGATCCAGTCGATCGGTCGCCGCACGCCGGCGGAGATCGCGTTGGCGATACGCACCAGCTTGCCGCTGTCTTCGGGCTCTTTGAAATGCTTGTGGCCGGCGTCGCCGTAACAGAGGTGGTAACCGAGCTCGACGCCGCCGGGAACATGGTTGCCGATTCGGATCAGCCGCTCGACGATGCCCGCCTCGATATCTCGGAAGTGCGGCGACCGCAGGCCCTCCAGCAGCGCGAACTCGACGGCAACGTCCCACTGGACGGCCAGCTCGTCGGGCGGAATCGTGGCCGCAAGCGCATCGATTTCCGCCAGCAAGGCCTTCTCGTAAGCCGGTTCGACGGCGGCCTGGTCTACGGGAGCGACGAACCAGGTCACCGGCGCCAGCGGCGTGGGCAGGCTCACCTGAAAACGGAGTCCCGGGGGAACCACCCCCATACGTTTGAGACGGGAGAGGTGAGCGAAAGACTCCGCAGCCACTCGGGCGTAACCGAGCTCGGGGAACTTCAGGTCGGCGGCGGCGGCCCCGCTGCGCAGCTTGACGAAGGCGCCGGCGGAATAGGTCGCGGCATCTTCCGGTGTCGCGGCCTCGAGCAGCGGATGTTGCAGGAAGTTCGCCGCCTGCCAGTGAATCCAGTCCGCGCGCAGTCCGGTTTCGCCGTCCGACACCCGCTGCAATCGCGGACCGAGCAGGGCACTGGCCGTGCGGAACACGTCCTCGGCATCGCGTAGCGGCACGCTGCCGACGAGGTGTACCCCTTCGATTCCGTTCTGGTGCCGAGTCATAGCGCTTCCCCTTCCGGCCGTGACGGGTCTTCAGAATGGGAGCGTCGGCTCCACGACGACGCGGTCGATCCCGTTGCGGCCCAGGTTGTCCGGCACTCGCGTGTTCTCGAAAAACACGGTGTTGCCCTTGCGGAGCTGAACGGACGCGGCGCCGTGCGGCTGCACCTCGAACGTGTAGTCGCGGCACTCCTGCTTGCAAGGTAGGACGCCCACCTCGTCCTCCATGCCGTGCGTGTCGCAGGCGGCGGCCAGACACAGACGGGTGGTCGCTATGTAGCCGAACGGGACGTAGATGGAGGCGTGCAGGCCGGTCCCGTCGAGGCACAGGTCGATGCCCTGGAGCACGTTGTCCAGCTCGACGCGTGCGACGCGCTCTTGCAGCAAGAACTCCCGGTAAATCGGTACGTCGAGGCTGCACGTCCGGAAGTAGTCGGCCGTCGCGGCGTTGAACCGGTCGACGAGATCGGCGAGCCGAGGGCCGCGCTTCATCTTGGTCATGAGGCGTCCCATCACCGGCGTCAGGGTCGCGAACTCTCGGTTGAGGAGGCGCAGGACTCCCCAGTCGTTGAAGACCACTTCGCCATCGGGGTGGTGTGCGGCGAACACGACGAGCAGGTCCCGCACGCGACCCAGGCCGCGCTCGGTAACGTACGGGGTGACGAACGTGAAGGCGGCACCCATCGGTCCGGCGGATGCCAGCGCCGCCTTCAGTTCGGCGGGCGTCGGCAGCAATCGCTCGCAGAATTCGTGGCCGTAATAGATACGCGAGTAGCCGCTCGCGTCCGCATCCGGACGAGTGGCCGGCGTCAGGTAAAGAGCCTGCTCGGGGACCGGGGGAGTCTTCATGCGACTTTCGGCCGCGCGGCGATGGCTTCCGGGTAGTAACAGGTCGCGCTGCGGCAGGGCTGGCGGTAAGTGTGTGCGTGCAGGAGTCGAGCCGCGTCCCGAAAGCGGTTGCGGTCGATCGTCCGATCGGTCGAGAGCGTCAGCATCGCACGGATGAAGCGCACGTCGGCGAGCTTGCGCGCCGTCGGGTTGCCTCGGCCAACCACCTTGACGTGAGTCACGCCGAGACGCGCAAGGTCGTACAGTGCGCAGGCGCCGCAGGGCGACTGATCCATGTGATAGCGTTCCCACACGCGCTGGCGGACAACGGGGCTGACGTGGCGATAATCGGCGTCGCGTTTGCGTCGCGCGGCCGTGCCGGCGCTCTGGCAGCGCACCTGACACGGGAGCATGCAGGCGTTCTTGAACGCCTCGCCGGGGATCTGGACGTGGTCGTACGTGCACAGGCCGTCGACGTTGGGGCAGCGTCCGTTGAGCACGAAGACGGCGGTTTCCATCCCGTCAAGGTTGCGCACCACGCTGCCGACCTCTTCGATGGTCTGCTGCCGCTCCAGCGTGACCCGCGACACGCCGAGATCGCGAAAGAAAGCCGCAGCCTCCGAGTTGAAGATCGCCGTGCCGGTGCTGAGATGGAGCTCGGCATTGAGTCTCGCCGCTCGGATACCGAGAACGAGTGCCGGGTCGGCGACGATCAGGCTGTCGACGCCGGTGTCGAGCGCGCAACCGATGTACTCGAAGAGCAGAGGGTACTGTACGCTCGTGTAGTAGTGCTCGTTGATCGTGAGGCAGACCGGGACACCGGCGGCGTGTGCGATACGGACGGTTTCCGCCAGAGCGTCGACCGATTCGATGCTGGCGATGCTACCCGAGCGGCGGTTGACGGCCGCGATCGTGTAGGTCTGCAGCCACGGTTCCCAGTACAGCCCGCAGAACAGCTCGTCGGCGCCGGCGTCGATGAGCGCCTGCGCCTCGTCTGGGCGATCTACCGGAGCAATGATCTTCACGGTCCCGCTCCCTTTCCGCTAGTCCTCCGGGAAGGCGTAGCCCATGGGATCGCACGCGGTGTTGGGATCGAAGGCCTTCTTGATCTTCTTCTTCCACACGTGGACGTTGCTCAGCATGGGTCCGAACGTGTCGTTCATGAGCGCCCCGATGTTGGCGAACAGCCCGGCGCCGCTGCGGGTCTCGAATTGCTTCTGGTAGGAAGTCGCCAACAAGTCGAGCATGCCCTGCACCGATTTCTCGTCGCGTGGGTCGAAGTGCGGGATCTGTTCGGACAGATAGGCGATGTCGCTGAAAGTGCCCCAGTTGGTTTCGCCGTTGTCGATGCAGATGCCCTGGTCGGTGTAGGTTTTGGTGTGAGCGTATGAGGCGTCGTGGCTCAGGCGGGAGACGTCGACCGATTCGTTCAGGTAGTACCCTTCGAGTATACCGCCGCTGGGGCGACTGACGCCGCGGAAGACGTGGTCGCTTAGGATGCTGGTGCGCAGGACGCCGAGGGCGAGTCGGGGTTCCTGTTGCAGCGTCTCCGCGAGGCGTCCACCCGTGCGTCTCAGGATCTCGTGGAGGACCTTCTCCTTGTAGTCGAGCTCGGCGGGCGAGTGACCGGCGAGAATCAACGAAATGCCGTTGGTAAGCTCGCGGTCCAGCAGGCCGGACTGCCAGAGCTCCCATGCCGCTTCGTTCGAGTCGGACATGGCGTAACAGAGGAACGAGCGCGGCATGCGGTTGAAGGTATGGGCGATGCCCTCTTCCCAGACGGCGTTGACGGCGTCGTACATCTGGTCGCTGGTCGGAAAGCCGGCGAAGAAACAGCGCATGTTTGCCGGCAGTTCACCGTCGTAGGTGGGCGGCAGGCCATGACCTTTGAACACGGCCGGGCCGTGCCACGGGTAGAGCTTCACCGCCACCCTGGTGAACACGCCAAGCCCGCCGAAGGCGCCGAACACACCGCGCATCATGCCGCGCAGGCTGGGTCCCGGACCGTCCCCGCAGAACCAGCCCGCACCGGCACCGAGAGCGCCCAGTTGCAGCAGTTCGCCGGTCGGCAGCACCCACTCGACACCGAGGACGTTGCGCGAGCTGTAGCCGGCGCTGGGGTTGTCGGGGCCTTCTCCGCCCACCGACGTTGCGCTTGCCAGCGGCGAGGTGTTGGCCCCCGCGGCATGCACGTGTGCGCGCAGCCCTTTCTTGATCGCCGCGTGGAACAATCTCGCGTTGCTCACGTACGGTTCGATTACGGCGATCTTGTTCTTCGCGTCGATGTCGACGATCCGGTTCATACGGCGAAGATCGATCTGGATACGGTCCTCGCCGCCTTCGCAGACGACGCCGGTGGAGAAAGCGTGAAACCGCAGTCCTTTGCGGTTGCAGACGCGCACGATCTCCTGCACCTGCACGGTGTTCTCCGGCAGCAGAACGGCGGCCGGTCTGGGAATGAACTTCTTCTCGCCGCCGTGCCCCAGGGCAGTGATCAGCTCGGAAAGGAAATAGAAGGAATAGCTGTCGAGGATCACCGGATCGTCGCTGATGAACTCGTGGCCGACGACATCCCGCAGGGCCACGTACGCATCTCTGGAGAGAGCCATTTCGTCGTTCCTCCGTGCGCGGGCTCAAAGCGCCTTGTGCACGAGCTCGATGACGTCGTAGACGTCGATGGTCGCGCCCGTCTGCCGGGTCGAGTCTTCGAGGCTGCGGATGCACCACGGACAGGCGGTGACCAGAGCGTCGGCACCCGTGCCGGCGGCTTCGTCGAGCCGTTGCCGTGCGGTCCACGCGGCGAAGTCCGGGTACGCCTCGCGAACCCCACCCCCGGCGCCGCAGCACCAGCTATAGCCCTCGATCCGCGCCATTTCGGTCAGTCGCAGTCCGGGAATCCGTTCGAGCACCTGCCGTGGGGCGCGATAGACCCCGTGGGTACCACGCCGGAACTCCTTGGGCGGATCGCGCAGGACGAGTTGGTTCATGACCTTCTTTTCTTCGCCCTCCCAGGGAATCCACGGCTCGGCCAGCCGGCCGAGATGGCAGGGATCGTGATAGGTGACCTCCATGGGAACCTCGGTGGTCAGCTCGAGGCGGCCGGCTGCCATGAGCCGGTCGACGTACTCGGTAACGTGCACGACGTCGACGCCGAGCGGCTTGCCGATCTTGTGGTAGAGGATTTTGAAGGCGTGGTAACAGTGGGCGCACGAGGTCACGAGGGTCTTGACCCCCGCCGCGGCCAGCGTCTTCCGGTGCTGGTCGGCATAGTGAGCGAGCGGCTCCCGATAGCCCATCTCGTAGGCGCGCCCGCCGCAGCAGAGTTCATTGTCGCCGGCGATACCGACGGTGAGTCCGGCGCGCTGCAGGACCTCGATGGCACTGCGGGCGATGTTCCACTGGGCACTGTCGAAAGACAGGCGGCAGCCGGCGTGGTAGGCGACCTCGACGTTGCCCTCGGCGAGGGTCCGCACACCCAATCCCCTCGCCCAATCGCCGCGGCCGGCGCGTGGCCGCTGCATCATGTTGTCGTTTTGCCGCAGACTCTCGATGAGCTTTGCGTGCGCCGGAATCGTCTGTCCATCGCGCACGCAGTGGGCGCGGAATTCGGTCATCATCTCCAGCGGTTCGAGCTCGCGGTCCTTCTTGCAGGCAACGTCGCACGCGCCGCAGAGCTGGCACTTGTAGAGCACGTCCAGTAGTTCCGGCGAGTAGCCCACGCGTTTGGTCAGGAACGAGAGGCCGGCGACAAAGCGGCCGCCGGCGGAGTAGGAGTGGAATCCGTAACGCGCAATGCTCGGACAGATCTCCGGCCAGTCTTCGTCGAGCTGGGATGCCGGCGCGAACTTGCAGTCCGAGCAGCGGCTACAGCGCATCATGTCGGCTTCGAAGTCCTCCAGTGCCATCGTGGTCTCCTCGTGTCGGCGGCGAACGCGCTCAAAAGCAGAGCTTGCCGGGGTTCATGACGTGTTGCGGATCGAAGATCGCCTTGAGTTTCTTCAGTGCCATGGTGCTCACGGCGTCGCGGCGGTAGGCGAAATCCGCGCAACGACCGTACGGACGCGAGAAGAAGGCACCCGCATTCGCCAGGGCGACACTCGCCTCCTCGACCAGAGTCCGCACCGCGCCGGCGGCAGCGCCGTCACCGGGATCGTAAGGGAGGTTCAACTCGCAGTGGCAACTCGTGCCCTGCACGGTCGGCTGCACGTACGTACCCAAATCGCGGGTGGGATACCCGGCGCGTTCGGCGCGCTCGTGGAACAGACGCACCATCGCCGCCGCGCGATCCAGCGTGGTCAGGAAGAACACGTCTTCGCATCCTCCCGAAAGGCGCAGCTTCCAGTAAGGGTCGGTCGACGGCGCCGTCAGGCTCCGGGCGACGTGGTCCGCGCGCACGCCAGCGGGGAGATTCTTCACCGGCCGCAGCCCAAGGCGTTGGGCGAGGTCCTGCCACTGCTCGACCTGATAGGCGATCCGTTCCTCCGGCAGGACGCCGGTGCCGTCGACCGCGAAATAGAGGATCCAGGCCGGCAGTGCGGCACGCAACCGGCGGAGGCTCTCGGCGTCGTCGGTGAGGATGGCGGCGAGGTTGTGAGCGTTCAGGACGAACACATCGTCGCCGAGCATGATTCGAAACAGCTCGTGTCCCAGCGCCAGCAACGGCTCGGGCGACTCCGAGGCGACCAGAAACGCCTCGGTGACAGTGGGCAGCAAGCGGCACTTCATCGTTGCCCAGGTCACGATGCCCATCGTGCCCTGCGCACCCTGAACGATACGCTGCAAGTCGGTTTGACCGGGGCCCATGCCGCGCATTTGAGCGCCGCCGGCCTGGCGTTGTTCTTCGATGGTGCCCGGACCGGCGGCCGACCCGGTGCGGAACAGCTCGCCGTTGCCGAAGATGACTTCGATGCAGAGTAGCGGGTCCTGGATGTCCCACTGGTGCCGGCCCATGGTAATCGGCTCGCGTTCGAGCATGCTGCCGACGACCGACTTGGTGCGGCGCGGCAGCAGGGGCATGTAAGGCGCGAGCCCCTCGCGGCGCAGCGCCGGCAGGAGCTCGCCATAGGTCACCCCCGGCTCGATCATGGCGACGCGGTTGCGGCGATCGACGCGCAGGACGGCGTTCATGGTGCTCAAATCGACGATTACGGCTCCGCCCTCGCCGGGCACCGTATCGCCGCGGAAGTGAGGCGCCCCGGAACTGACAGGCACCAGCGGCGTCGCCGTGCGGTTGGCCCAGCGCACCAGTTCCTGAACCTGTTCCGGGGTAGCCGGCTGCACCACGCAGCGCGGAGTCGTGGGGGTGGCGAAGCTCTCGTCGCGGGCGAGCCGGCGCAGGAGGTTGGGGTCGTCGAAGACGCGGTCGCGACCGACGATATCGGTCAGGTCGTCGTGGGGGATCACGGCGGGATTCATAGATGCCTCCGATCGGGCGGCGGTCGGGCTAGCAGGATGCCGAAAGACCTCTGCGCGGGGCCTGGAGACGGCAGCGGCGGCACCGGGAGTTGCCCGGCCCGAGCGTCGGTGGGGTCGATTTCATTGATGTTCTTCCGTTTCACCGGCGAGACCGCAGCTTGCAGCGGCGGTCTCGCCGGGCGGGGCGGAGGTCGTCGACATCCCGCTACGCCGGGTTGGTGGCGAAGAAGGCGTGGAAGCTATCGCCGGGGACGAGGTCGCGGCTGCGCGCGGCGACGAACCCGGCTTCGCGCATCTGATCGACCAGCTCTTCCGGGGCGGGCAGACGCCCGCAGCGTTCGGTACCGGCGCTCCAGATGTCGAGGCCGATGGCAGCCGGTCCGCCGCCACTGCACGTGGTCGTCAGCAGCAACTTGCCGCCGGGCTTGAGCAGCGCGCGGGCATGACGCAGCAAACCGACCCGTTCGGCGACCGGAAAGTAGTAGATGTTGTTGTGAAAGGTGACGAGATCGAAGGTTCCCTCGGCGGTCTTCTTGCGGACGTCGAGGTTGTCGACGTGGGCGCGATTGGCCAGACCCCACTGCAGCAGATTCCGGTTGGCGAACTCGGCGACCTCGGCCTGGAGTTCGAGTCCGAGGGCGGTCAGATCGGGGTTACGCTCGGCCGCATATCTAATGTACGTGCCGGAGCCGGCTCCCACTTCGAGCACGCGCATGGGGCCTCGGCGCGGGACGACCTCGTCGATGGCTTCATGAACGAAGGGCCTCACCAGTGGCGAAGAGCGGGCGATCAGAATGCCGTCCTGATCGGCGAGCGTGAAGCGGTCGCCGCGGGCGAGGCGTTCGGGCGTTTCGAGGATCAGCCGGTGGTGCAACGTGCCCACCTCTTCGAGGATGGCAACGATCGCATCGTTCTTGGGCAGGGCGAGATGGCGGGCCAGAAAGCCGCCGAGCGAGTAACGATCGTCGGTGCAGCGCAGTTCGCCGACGCGGACCCCGAGCTCGAGCCACTTGCGCAACCAGTCCTGATCTTTGGGATCGCCGACCATGTCGCGCGTCAGATCGGAGAAGGTCGCGGGTCGTGCCGCCAGTCGCTTGAGCAAGCCTGCCCGGAAGGCGGCGATCAGCCACACTAGGCGGTAGTAGGGATTCATCAGACGCATGGCGCGCAACAGGAGGAGCAATTGTCCCTTGCGCAGAACCTCGACAGCCGTACGTGCTTTCATGACTCTTCCTCCTTATCGACCTCTGCGGTCGGATCGTTTCGGCGTTTGCGACGACGGATTACGGGAGGGAGCGGGCGCCAGACCCTGCATCTGCAGCTCGATCGCGCGCCGCAGCGCCAGGTCCGTCTGCTGCCGATCGGGCAAGCCGCCACCCAGCCAGGCCTGGACGTGGAAAGCGTAGTGGGCAAAGAAGGCGAGAACCTGATCGGCGGTCTCGACGTCCGCCCGCAACTCGCCGCGGGCCTTTGCGCGTTCCACCAGGCCGCCAATGCGGTCAAGGAACTCCTGGGTCAGAGCGACCATCTCCGTGGGTTCGCCGGTGCGGTAGAAGAACTCGCCGGCGATCACCGTCGCCAGGGCCGGATTACGGGCGTAGAAATCCAGAAAGCGCCCGAACACCTCCATCAGCGCCTCCGGTAGAGGCAGGTCGGACTGCGCCCGCGCGGTACCCTCCTCCAGCATCGAGCGCGCCTCGTCGCGAAAGACGAGGAAGAGCAACTCGCGCTTGTCGCGGGCGTACAGGAACAGCGTGCCGGTGGCGATGCGCGCCCGCCGGCAAATTTCGCGGGCGGTGGCACCCTCGAAGCCCTTCTTCGCAAACAGATCGCGGGCCGC
The DNA here is from genome assembly GCA_023150935.1 of Candidatus Binatia bacterium. Classification (NCBI taxonomy): domain Bacteria; phylum Candidatus Binatota; class Binatia (SeqCode); species Binatia bacterium. The sequence goes on from JAKLJW010000030.1 coordinate 18,945, forward strand.
CCGCTTGATCCGCGCGAGCTTGTCCTGCTTGTTGCGTTCGCGCAGTCCCATCGGCGCCGGCGCGGTGGATGTCATCGCTCGCTCCATAACTGAACACGTTCATTTCTATACGCGTTCATTTTTTATTGCAAGCCCGCCGCAAGCGATTTCTTCGGTGCCGGTCCGCGGCGGTAACGACGACTCGGACGGGGCCGGGGATTTCCCTGGGGCGATCAGGGGAGTTCGATGCCGCGATGCGCAGCCGCTCCGGTGCGCGGACGTGCGGCCGAGGGAAAGCGTCGCGCCTCGCGACCGGACATGCCGCGCAAGCCCTCCTCGTGGCCTGTCGTGCAGAGATCCTGGGGGTTGTGCGGGTCGGCCCGCGCCGCGGGCGGGCGTCTCTTGCAGACGGGAGTCAGCCGGCGGCGCGACTGCCGGCGCGTGGCGTCAAGCGGTGCTCGTCGGCGTTCCGGAAGTCATCGACCCGGGCCGGGCGTCGGCCGCGCGCCGTCACTCCTCGAACGTATTGCTGCGGGCAATAGCGCCCATCCAGTCGGCGCTCGCCTTCGGCGTGCGGCGCTGCGTGTCCCGATCCACGGCCACCAGACCGAACTGCGGCCCGTAACCGAACAGCCACTCGAAATTGTCCATGAGCGACCAGTAGAAGTAACCGCGCACATCGATGCCGTCGCGCAGACATCGCGCCACGCCGCGCAGGGCGCGGCGCACGTATTCGATGCGCTGGGCGTCGTCGGTGGTGCCGATGCCGTTCTCGGTCACGTATATCGGCACGCCGGCTACGGAGCTGGCGTAGCGGATGGTCGCTTCAAGCGCCTCGGGCCAGAACTCGTATCCCATGATCAGCGTCGGCACACCGGCCTCGGGCTCAAGCGCGCCGTCGGGGCCGAACCGCACCCTGCTGTACGTCTGTACGCCGACGAAATCGTCGCCGCGAGCCAATTCGAGGAACGGATCGAACGTCTCAGCCCTGGCGGCATCGCGCCGAGACTCGCCACCGGGTACGGCCTGATAATCCTGCATCGCCAGCGTGACACCGACCGGGAAGGCGCCTGGACCGGACTTGAGCACGTCTCGGGAGCGGGCGTGCGCATCGAGCATCGTATCGCGCAGCTTCAGCGGATCGCCGAGCAGAAACGGTCCGAAGCGGTCGAGCGTCGACCCGGCCCTTGCGGCGGCGGTGGAGACGAACGGCGCTACCGCCTTCAGTCCCCCCGGCGGCATGACCCGGGAGATGGCCAGCGTCGCCGTCAGGTTCGCCTCGTTGATCGTGTAGGCCGTATCGATCAGGTCGCCCAGATGGCGCACGGCGCGCTCGCAGAAACGCAGGAAGCGGTCGACGTTGGCGCGGTCTTCCCAGCCGCCATCGGCGGTAAACCACAGCGGCGAAGTGAAATGATGGAAGGTCACGCAGGCTTGCAGTCCGTGTTCCTTGCAGCCGGCAAGCATCCGCCGGTAGTGATCGAGCGCGGCGAGCGAGAAGTGACCCTCGACAGGCTCGATGCGCGCCCACTCGATGGAGAAGCGATAAGCGCCGAAGCCGAGCTGCTTGAGCAGCACCAGGTCCTGGGGGTACCGGTGGAAATGATCGCAGGCGTCGCCGGAAGGTTCGCGGAATAGCGTCTCCGGCGTGTGTTCGAGCAGCCAGAAATCGCAGCCGACGTTATTGCCCTCCACCTGGTGCGCCGCGGTCGCGGTGCCCCAGACGAATCCCTCCGGAAACGTGTACGTCATGGAGCACCCGTGCCACGCTGCCCGGCGCAGTGCAAGCCGCGCCGCCGGTGAGCCCGCCGTCGCAAACCCTCTCCCCGTACGATTTGGCCGACCGGCTCGCAGGCCGGCGCAACCGAGCGCTTTACGCCTGTGCGCTGGGGCGCTGCTTGAAGCTCTCGTACCAGCGCGCGAGGTTCTTCAACGACGGATCGATCTCGACGCCGGCAAAGGCGGCGAAGTCGAGCGACGCCAGCAACGTGCAATCGGCAATGGTCGGCCGATTGCCGGCCGCAAACGGTTTCTGGCCGATCTCGGCGTCGAGAACTTTCAGGTTTGCACGCAAGCGACCGACGGCATTCTCTGCCGCTTCGGCGGACTGCTTGAGCCGTCCCGCCCAGAACGGGTGCGTATTCTGGAAGACGCCGGCGACGTTCCACAGCACGCCGAGTTCGGCGATCCGTTCCAGACGGCGCACGCGTGCCCGCTCCAGCGGATCGGAGCCGATCATCGGCGGATTGGGGTGCAACTCCTCCAAGTACTCCATGATGGCCAACGACTCGGTGAGAACCGTCCCGTCATCCAGTTCGAGCACCGGCAGGCCGCCGAGCGGGTTCTTCTTGAGGAACTCCGGGGAACGATTCTGTCCCGTGATGATGTCGACCTGCTCGACCGGTACCTGAATACCCTTCTCGGCAAGGTAAACCCGCACCCGCTTCGGATTCGGCGCCAGAGCGAAATCGTAGAGCTTCATAGGTTGACCCCTCATGTTCGAGAATGGCCGGAGATTATACGGCCACGAAGGGGAGTCAATGAGGGCCCGGTGGGCGTCTGCCCGCTCGGGTCTTCGTCTTCTTCGAGCGGTGGGTACCCCAGAGATACGGCGCACCGGCCGGGTGTAACCTTTTGCGTGCCTGCGGCGTGAAGCGGTCAGAACGTCGGAGCTGGAATCGCATAGGAGGCCAAGGTGGCACAGACTGAGGATCGAGCGGACGTGTTGGTCGTCGGGGGTGGTCTGGCCGGGTTGGCAGCGGCGGCTTACGTGGCAAGGAGCGGTTTATCGGCGATCGTGTGCGAACGGGCGCCGTCGCTGGGCGGGCGGGCAGCCACCCATGGAACCGATGCGTTTCGCTTCAACCTCGGGCCGCACGCGCTGTACCGGGCGGGTCATGCCAGGGCCGTCCTGGCGGAACTCGGGGTCGCCTATAGTGGCGGCGGGCCGCGCGCGTCAGGTGGAATCGCCGTCGATCGAGGTGTCGCCCACGCCCTGCCCGGTGGGTTCTTCTCGCTGGTAACGACCGGTCTATTCGGGCTGGGCGCCAAGTTCGAGGCCGCCCGGTTTACGGGTGCCCTGGCGGGCATCGACCCTGAGCCCCTACAGGGCGTGCCGGTGGAAAAGTGGTGCGAATCGACGATCGATAACGGCGAAGTGCGCCGGTTGGCGATGGCGTTGATTCGCCTGACCAGCTACGCCAACGACCCCGCTCGGATGAGCGCCGGAACGGCCATTGCGCAGATGCAGATGGCGCTGAAAAGCGGCGTTTCCTACCTCGATGACGGGTGGCAGACGCTGGTCGATGGGTTGCGTGCAGTGGCCGTGGCGGCCGGCGCGCGCGTGCTCACCGCGGCGCGGGTCAACGCGGTGGAGGACGACGGCCGGCGCCGCCGCGTGCGGCTTGCCGGCGGCGAGACGGTGCTGGCCGACGCAGTCATCATCACCGGCCCCCCGCATGCTGCCGCCGCGATGGTAACCGGCCCGGGGTCGGACGCGCTACGGGGCTGGGCCGAGGCTGCCGTGCCGGTCAGGACGGCCTGCCTCGACGTGGGGTTGTCGCGCTTGCCGCGTCCACACGTGACTTTTGCGCTGGGGATCGATCGACCGCTGTATTTCTCAGTGCACTCCGCCGTGGCTCGTCTGGCGCCCGCGGGCGGGGCGCTGATTCATGTGGCGAAGTACCTCGACGGGCGCACGGATGACGTGAAAGCCGACGAACGCGATCTCGAGGTTTTGCTCGACCTCCTTCAGCCGGGCTGGCGTGAGGCGGTGGTCGAGCGGCGATTTCTACCCAACATGGCGGTTGCCAACTGGTTGCCCACCGCGGCGAGTGGCGGTACGGCCGGGAGGCCCGGCCCGGAAGTGCCCGGCGCGGACAACCTGTTCGTCGCCGGCGATTGGGTGGGTCCGGAGGGCCTGCTCGCCGACGCCAGCCTGGCCAGCGCCCGGCGCGCCGCCCGACTGGCGGTGCGCCACTGCCAGCCGGCGACCGCGGCGGCGTAGCGACGCGGGGTTGAGAGCCGACGGCTTTCGGCGCAAAGTAAGGTCCCTTACGGACTGCCCATGTCTGGTGAGATTGCCGATTACGCCGCGTTGTTCGATGCCGAGCGCCGCTTCGTCTGGAGTCTGTGCTACCGCATGACCGGCAATGCCGCCGACGCGGACGAGCTGGTTCAGGAGACCTTCGTACGGGCGATGGAATCCCCGCCCGCACGCACGAGCGAGCCGTGGCGCCCGTGGCTGGTGCGGGTGGCGATGAACCTGTCACGCGACCGCCTGCGGCGGCGCCGGCGCGACGGCTACCGCGGCAACTGGTTACCGTCGCCGATCGAGACCGACGAAGCCGGGGCGTTGCCTGCATACGAGCTGCCACCGGAGTCCGGCAGCCCGACCGAAGGGCGGTACGAATTGATCGAGAGCGTGTCGTTCGCCTTCCTGCTGGCGCTCGAAGCGTTGCCCCCGAAGCAACGCGCAGTGTTGCTGTTGCGGGACGTGTTCGACTACTCCGTGCGCGATACGTCCGACGCTCTCGGGATGTCCGAAGCCAACGTGAAGACGGCCCACCACCGCGCACGCCGCGCCATGGCGGCGTACGACCGCGAGCGTTGCGTACCGACGCGACACCTGCAGGAGCGCACCCGAGACGCGCTACAGCGCTTCCTGGTGGCGGTCGCCGCGCACGACGTGCCGTCGATCGAGGCCCTGCTCGCCGACGACGTGCGCAGCGTGAGCGACGGCGGCGAGTACGCCTCGGGTCACCGCCCGGTCATCGGACGGGAACGGGTCACGCGCCTCGTCCTCGGGTTGCACCGCAAACGCCCGGTAGCTCGCTTCGACCTGCGAACGATCAATGGCCTGCCCGCGATTATCGCCGACTTCGGCCATTATCGGCCGCGTCTGGCGCCGCGAGGAGTGATCCGCTGCGATATCGACCGGGAGGGACGCATTACCGCGCTCCACACCGTACTCGCGTCGCGCAAGCTAACTGCGATGCCGCCGGCAATCGCCGGTGGGTCCGCGGCGACGCGGCGGGCGCCCGGAGGACCGGATGTCTGAGCTGCCATGAGCGAGGCATTACGGCGGGCGGTTCGAGAGGCCAATCACACTCGCTACCGGGCGGGGCAGTCGGCGGGCCACTACGAAAGCTTCTTTCTCAGGGCCAATCACCCGGCGCGACCGCTGGCGTTCTGGATCCGCTACACGCTCTTCAGCCCCGCGGATCGGCCCGCGGACGCGCTCGGCGAGCTGTGGGCGATCTACTTCGACGGCGAGTCCGGCGGGCACGTCGCGGTCAAGAAAGAGGTGCCTCTCGGCACCTGCAAGTTCGACCCGACCGGCCTGGCGGTCGACATCGACGGCGGCCGGCTCGATGGCACCCGAGCGGTTGGCGCGGTGGGCAGTGGCGGCCGTAGCCTGGAGTGGGACCTTGCTTTCCGCGGTGCGGCGCCGCCGCTGTTTCTGCTGCCGCTCGCCCTTTACGACGCCCGGCTTCCGCGCGCGAAGAGCCTGGTGGGGAAGCCGCTGGCGGTGTTCGACGGCAGGCTCGGCGTCGAAGGACGAGCCGTGGAAATCGCGGGGTGGGTCGGCAGCCAGAATCACAACTGGGGGAGCCGGCACACGGATCACTACGCCTGGGGACAGGTGGCCGGCTTCGACAGCCATCCCGACAGTTTTCTGGAAGTGGCCACCGCGCGGCTGCGGTTGGGGCCGTTGTGGACGCCGCCGATGACGCCCATCGTCTTACGCCATTGCGGCGAGGAGATCGCGCTCAACGGCCTCGCGCAAACCCTGTGGGCGCGGGCCGGCGTGCGGTACTTCGAATGGACGTTCCGTTCCGAATCGGCACGCTGGCGCATCGACGGACGGATCGCCGCTCCCCGCGCGTCGTTCGTCGGCCTCCGTTACTACAATCCGCCCGGTGGCACCAAGTACTGCCTGAACAGCAAGCTGGCCGCGTGCGAACTGACGGTGACCGACAGGCAAGCGAGAGGCGCCGCGCCGGAGCGGCTTTCGACCGACCACCGCGCCGCCTTCGAAATCCTCACCGACGACGCTACCGGACACGGTCTGCCGCTGGCGGTCTAGCGCGACCGGACAGGACCTGCCCGCCATCGTCGACCGGGGCTCCGCCCGCCGTGGGCCGTGGGCCGTCACGGCGCAGAGCCGTCAGTAACCCTGCACGGCCCTGGCCTTGCGGAACTGCTCCCAGCCGGGCGGTTTGGTGTTGAGATCGCGATCGACCTGTACGTGTATCACCGCCGGCTTTTCCGACTTCACGGCGCGCTCGAGGGCTGGCTGGAGCTGATCGACCTGGTCGACGCGCTCGCCGTGGCAGCCAAGGCTCTGGGCCATCAGGTCGTAGCGAATCGGGGTGAGCTCGATACCACGACCAGCCCAGTCGGCGGGGCCGAAGCCCCCTCCGACAAAGGCGGTCTTTTCCATGCCCCAGGCGTCGTCGACGGCTACGAGCACGACAATCGGTACGCGCTCGCGGGCGGCGGTTTCGAGTTCCATGGCGTTGAAGCCCATGGCACCGTCGCCGGTGATCAGGCACACGGGGCGATCCGGAGCGGCAAGTTTGGCGCCGATGGCCATGGGCAGACCGGTGCCCAGGTAGCCCATCTTCACCGAGTATATGAAGCTGTTGGGCTTCAGAATGGGATGGAAAGCGACGCTGATCAACGTCGTGTTGCCGCCGTCGAGCACGGTGACGGTATCGGGCGGAAAGAACTGGCGCACACCCATGACCATGTGGCCGGGATTGACTCCCGTCGAGCCGGACTCGCCGAGATAGGCCATGCCATGCACCATCGTCTCGGCGCTCTTCGCGCGGTAGTCGGCAAGGCCGGGAACTTCGCTGCGAGGTTTCGTCTGCTTTCGCACGGCGGCCAGCAGGGCGGCGGTTGCCGCTTTGGCGTCGGCGACGATGGCGAGGTCGACGGGCCGGTTGATGCCGATCGACATCGGGTCGGCATCGATCTGAATGGTCTTCTGCCGCGCCGGGTCTCCCCAGACCGGCGGGAGTCCCCAGGCGTCGTATTCGCCGAGCCGGCAACCAACGACAAGGACCACGTCGGCCTCGCGACGGGCCATGCCGGCACCGTTCATGTCGAACGGGTGAAAGAACTGAGGGTGGTCTTCCGGAATCACGCCGCGTCCGCCCATGCTGGTGCTGATGGGAGCGCCAAGGTATTCGCCCAGCGCCGTGACCTCGGCGCCGGCGTCGGCCCAGTGCGCACCCTTGCCGGCATGGATGTATGGACGTTTCGCCCCGGCGAGCAGTTCGGCCGCCCGCGCGATCGCCGCCGGGTCGCCGGCGCCCATGTGCGTGACGCGATAGCGCTCGGCGGGATAGATCGGCGGCAGCTTATCTTCGTCGATCTGCTCCAGCAGGACTTCGTCGGCGATAGCGAGAAACGCCGGTCCCGGACGGCCGGTCATCGCCGCGCGGAAAGCCGCACGCACCATTTCCGGGACGCGTTCCCACTGTCGAATGGTGGCGGCGTACTTGGTGATCGGACGGGCCATGCTTTCGGTGTCGGCGGCCTGCCACGCCCCGCCGCGGTTGGGGTCGGTTTTCATCCGCGAACGGGTGGCGGCAATGGCGACGATGGGATGGCCTTCGCCGTGCGCGCTGACCACGCCGGCGAGCATGTTGCCGGCACCGCACGCCGGGTTGCCGATGACCACTGCGGCGCGCCGCGCGACCCGGGCATACCCCTCGGCAATGTGAGCGGCAGCTTCTTCGTGGTGAGTGTTGACGTAGCGGATGCCGTACTTCGGCGTGTGCACGACGATCGGGATGTGGGCACCGTCGATGATACCGGCCATGAAGTCGACGCCCTCAGCCTTGAGGCAGCGGACGAGTAATTCGCCTACGGTGATCTTTGCCATAGCCCTCTCCCATGAACCCTCACGCCCGCAGAGTCAACCGAGTTGCCGTGGCGGTCTGCCCGCGCGTCCTTGCGCGAGCCGCGGGCCGCAATTACCATCCGCACTTCACCGCGCCATGACAAAGAAGAAGGTCTACCTCCAGAGCCTGGGGTGCCCCAAGAACCTGGTCGACAGCGAGGTCATGCTCGGTCTCGTGGCCAGAGACGGCGGCGAAGTGGTTCTCGACCCGGCGGCGGCCGACGTCCTCATCGTCAACACCTGCGGATTCATCGGCGACGCGAAGCGCGAGTCGATCGACGCGGTTCTGGAGCTGGCACGCCTGAAGCGTGAGGCCCCGGAAAAACGGCTGGTGGTGAGCGGATGTCTGGTGCAGCGTTACGGCAGCGAGTTGCAGGCGGCAATGCCCGAAGTCGACGCATTCCTCGGCACGGGCGACTTCACTCGGCTGCCGGAGTTGCTGGCGGGAGCGCGCTTCCCCGACGCCAGTGCGTATGGCGGCGCGGCCCATGTGTTGCCCGACCTGACGGTTCCGCGGGTACGGACAGGACAGTTCTTCAGTGCCTATCTAAAGGTGTCCGAGGGTTGCGATCACCGGTGCAGCTTCTGCATCATCCCGAAGATTCGCGGACGGCACGAAAGCCGCCCGCTTGAGGCCGTGGTGGCCGAAGCCACGGCACTGGCCGACGACGGCGTCGTCGAGTTGAACCTCATTGCCCAGGACCTGACTGCTTACGGACGCGACCGCGGGGACGGTACGACACTGGCCCGGTTACTGCGTGCCCTGTGCCGCATCGAGGGGCTGCGCTGGATCCGACTGCTGTACAACTACCCCCGTTACATCACCGCAGAGCTGCTCGACACGATCGCGACCGAGGACAAAGTGTGTCCATACATCGACATGCCCTTGCAGCACGTGAGCGACTCGGTACTGCGGCGCATGCGTCGCGAGCGAGACGGTGCGGCCGTGCGCGCCCTGCTGCGGCGTATCCGAGGGCGGCTTCCCGGGGTGGCGATACGCACCGCGTTCATTGTCGGCTTCCCGGGCGAGACCGAGGCCGACTTCGACGCACTTCTCGAGTTCGTGCGGGAGGCGCGGTGCGCGCGGGTGGGTGTGTTTCGATACTCGCGCGAGGAAGGCACTGCCGCGGCCGCCCTGCCCGATCAGGTTCCCGCAGCGGTGGCGCGGCGGCGGTACGACCGGCTGATGCGGACGCAAGCCGGAGTCGCCCGGGAGTTGAACCGCAGTCTGGTAGGGAGCGTGCAATCGGTACTGGTTTGCGGAGACGACGAGCAGGGGCGGACGTACGGCCGGTTGCCCACGCAAGCCCCGGAGATCGACGGGGTCGTCTACCTCGCGGGAGGCCGGGCACCGGCCGGCGCAATCGTCAAAGTGGCGGTGACCGGAGCGGGCACTTACGACCTCGCCGGCAGAGTAACCGACCAGGCGAAAAGCGGCATTGACATGGGTGATCAATCTCTTTATCTTCCGCGGCCTTCATAAGGACAGACGATGCGCAAGGCCGTGTTGAAACAAGCCCAGGAAAAACTCCTTGCCATGCGCCGCCAGGTCCTGCGCGAGATTTCCGAAGATCTCAAGCAGGGGCGGGAAGGCAGCAAGGAAGAGGGTATGGATACTTACGACCTGGCCAGCGAAGAGCGCGACCGGGAGATAAGTTTCATTCTGACCGACCGCGACCGCGACAAGGTACAGGCCATTCAAGACGCTCTCGAACGCGTCCAGGAGGGCACCTACGGCATTTGCGAGAGTTGCGAAATGGAGATCACGCCGGGTCGTCTCAACGCCCTGCCCTTCACCCGGCTGTGCGTAAGTTGCCAGGCCGAACACGAAAAAGAAATGAAGACCCAACGCCGGTACGAAGACGACCGCACGTACCGTAAACTCGGGACGACCGACGTCGACGAAGAAAACACCTGACGCACGGTTGAAATCGAACCAGCACCTCAGGGCGACTGCACGGGGCATCTTCGACGCCGCGGTGGCGGCGGTTGACCCGACCCGGCTGGTGGCGCGCTGCCTGCGGCGCGAGGGCGAGACCGTTCACCTGGAGGTTGACGGCCGCGAGTTGACCAGGTGGACAGGACCGACCGCGGTCATCGGAGCCGGCAAAGCGGCCGCCCGCATGGCTGCCGGGTGCGAACTGACCCTCGGAACGGCCGGCCTGCGCGGGCGGGTTGTCACTGCGGACGGCTGCGCCGTTCCGCTGCAGGTCATCGCGACCGAAGAAGCCGGCCATCCGTTACCGGACCGGCGCGGGCTGGCGGCAACACGGAGGATAATCGACTGCCTGAGCGCGGCTAGCAACGGCGCAGTGCTGTGCCTTGTCAGCGGGGGCGCATCGAGTCTGCTGGTCAGCCCGCGCCCGCCGCTGACCCTCGACGATAAGATCGCGACGACCCGGGCACTCCTCGAGTGCGGTGCCAACATTGGCGAGGTCAGCGCGGTGCGCAAGCATCTGTCGGCCGTGAAGGGCGGCGGTTTACTGAGGCAGACCGTGTTGCCAGTGGCGGCGGTGCTGCTGTCGGACGTTCCCGGCGATGACCCGAGTACCATCGGGTCAGGGCCCGCCGCACCCGATCGGACGACGTTTGCCGAAGCGCTGGCGATACTGAATCGGTACGGTGTCGTGGATCGGGTTCCGCTTGCAGTAGCCGACCTGCTTCGGCGCGGAGTCGCTGGACAGGCGGAGGAATCGCTCAAGCCCGACGACGCCGCGGCGGCGCGTGCGGTCAACACGGTCATAGGTTCTAACCGAACTGCCCTGGACGGGGCATTGCGCGCCGCCCGGGCGGACGGATGGGATGCGGACGTGGACCCCGAGGTCATGGTCGGCGATACGACGGCCGCGGCGGAGGTTTTTGGCGACCGAATCCTGGAACGCCTCGGGCGCCCGCGGGCGCGTCCCCTGTGCCTGCTTGCCGGGGGCGAGACGACGGTGCGGGTGCGGGGTACCGGGCGGGGCGGGCGCAATCAGGAATTTGCGCTGGCCCTAATCGAAACGCTGGCGGGACGGCCGGTGACGGTACTGAGCGCGGGCACCGACGGTATCGACGGCCCGACGCCGGTAGCTGGGGCATATGTCGACGGCACATCGCTGGAACGGGCACGGGCCCGTGGCCTCGAACCGACGACGGCGTTGGCAAACAACGACTCGCACACGTTTTTCGCCGCCCTGGACGACTTGCTGATCACCGGGCCCACGGGAACCAATGTCATGGATATCAAGATTGCCCTGTTGCCCGCCGGTCCTGCCTGCCTGGAATGCCCTTCCCCGCCCCGGTTCCAGGTCTGATTTCTCGCCCCGGAGTCGTGAGTTCATGGCCGTCGCTCAGGGCTACATCAGCGAGATTTTCGTCTCCTTCCAAGGCGAGGGTGCCCACGTGGGGCGGCGTCACCTATTCGTACGCTTCGGCGGCTGCAACTTGCGGTGCGTCTATTGCGACACACCGGCCAGCCTGGAACGGGGTCCGGAGTTCACCGTTTATCGCGGCGACGGCACCGCCGTACGGCACCCAAATCCGGCTGCGCCGGCGGACCTCGCATCCATTGTGACCGACCTGCTGGCGTCCGAGGCGCCGGTGGCGGCAGTGGCGGTCACGGGCGGCGAACCTCTCACCCAGACGGACTTCCTCGCCGCTTTTCTGAAAACGGCGAGGCTGCCGGTCCCCGTGCTGCTCGAAACCAGCGGCGTGCTGCCGCGGCGACTAAAAGAAGTGTTGGGGCTCGTTGACATCGTGAGCATGGACATGAAACTGCCCTCGAACACCGGCGAACGCGCATTCTGGGGCGAGCACGCGGAATTCATCGAGCTGGCGAGTCGACGCGAGGTATACGTCAAGATCCCGGTCGATGCTTCGACAGCAGACGAAGATGTCATCCGAGCCGCACACCTGATTCGCGATGCCGGCCGGCCGATAGAGGTGTTTCTGCAGCCGATTCTCGACGGAGAGAATCGACCGACGATCGATCCAGGACGTCTTGCGGCGTTTCATGCGTCGATCCATGCGATTGTGCCGGCGGTACGCGTACTGCCCCAAACTCACAAGCTGCTCGGAGTACGGTAGGTTCTCCCGGTTCGGGACGGCGTTTCGCGACCGCTCGAGCTTCGCGCCGGGCGCCGGCAGACCGCGTGGAGCGCTGGCGCCAGGGGTGTGCGGCAGTCATGGCGGTCCTCGAGCGGACCTCCATCGATTGCGCGGCGGGGAGCAAATGCTGAGTAATATTCGGCGGTAAGAGCGACCGGGCGGGACGAGCTGCGCTCGCCCGCGAGCGCACCGGCAACTGCGAAGAGAGGACCACGCCGGTGGAGTTATTTTTCTTGACATGCCGACGAGGCTCTGTGTAAGATGCGCGCGTCCGTGTTCTAAAACGCTGGCTTACAATACGATCCGCGGTCTACCACAGTCATGGCTGCCCACAGGGTGTCAAAAAAGGACGTTAGCGAGATCGGGGCCGAGTACGGCCTGCCCCGGGTCACGGGTATGCGTGAACTGGGGGAGGCGGTGCCGCCGGACCGATACCTGCTAGAGACCGCCAAGGGCAGATACGCGCTGGCGCTGGTCGAGCCCCGCAGCGAAATGGACGGTAAGCGGGAGATCGATCTGTTGCAGTTCCTGCGTAAGCACGGATTTCCCTGTCAGGTGCCGCTGGCGGACCGCCGGGGCCGGTACGCGCGGGAGTGGTACGGGCAGGCGATGGTCCTGTGCCGATACGTCGACGGGCATCCAGTGGAGGTCGAGAATCTGAGTCACGCTCAGCTCGAAGACGTGGGCCGCGTCATCGGCGACTTGCACGTCATTACAAAGGCTTACAAGAAGGGCATCGACAATCGCTTCGCCTTGGAACGACTGACCGACGTATACAATGATGTGCGCGGGCGTCTGCCCTACTATCTCAAGCGGATCGTGCGCACTCTTGACGAAGAGGTCGAGTACCTCACCGATTACCTCGAATCGAAGCTGCCGAAGGGAATCATCCACGGCGAGCTTGCGCCCGAACACCTGCGTTTTAAGGGCGACAAGGTCGTTGCGGTACTGGAGATCGGCGTCGCTTGCCGCGGTAAGTTCATCTTCGACCTGGCTAATGCCGTCAACGCCCTGTGCTACGAGGGCGGGCGATACCACCTGAAGCGGTTCGAGGCGCTGCTCACCGGTTACGAGGCGGTGCGCACCCTGTCGTTGGCCGAGTGGGACGCGTTTCCGAACGAGTTGCGTTTTTCGGCGTTCCGTTGCGCCGTGCTGCGGTTACGGGACTTCTTCGAGACACCGGCCGACGACCGCCAGCGGGTAAACCGAGACTTCCAGGAGTTCTACGAGCGTTTGCGCATCCTGCGCCGGGAGCGCGAAGGGGGCATGGAGCCGATCCTCATGGCCATGGCCACCGGGTACGACTACCGCAGGTATCAGCGCGTCAAGGCGGTCGAGAAGCGCGGGCACTGACGTCCGACGAGGGCGTTCGAGCGCGGAGAGCGCCTCGGGACAGGCCCTTCGAGACGGCCGCTGGAAAGACGCGGCCTCCTCAGCGCCGGCTTCGTCCGCAACCCCAATGAGGACACGACGGGCGAAATCCTCGCGCCACACCAAGAAAGCCAGGCCTGGTAGCGCACGCTTTTCCCCGGACTTCGCTGGAGAAAAGAGGGACTCCTTCGGAGTCCAGCCGGTGCGGATGAGTGGCCACGCCCGCGATCGCGGTGGCGAGGAGCCGCGTTGACATGGCGCGACGGTTCGAGTAAGCACGCGTTAGCTGGGTTTGGGTCCGCACGACTGGCGCACGTGGAACTGACCACGGGGAAGTGCTGACCGTCAGCAGGTCGATCGCCTGGGCCTCTGAGTTACAGAGGTTCAGGCTTTTTTTTGCCGATAGAATCGAGGTGTTGCCGTGATCAAGAACTACTTGATTGCCCCCGGGCCGACTCCGGTTCCCGCCCGCGTTCTGCTCGCTTCCGCGCAGCCGATCATCCACCATCGCACGCCGCAGTTCAGCCGGATCTTCGCGGACGCGAAGACCGGCCTGAAGGAGATCTTCCAGACCCAGCAGGATGTCCTCATGCTGGCCGCCTCGGGCACCGGCGCGATGGAGAGCGCGGTGACCAACCTGTTCAACCCGGGCGACCAGGTGCTGGTCGTCAATGGCGGCAAGTTCGGCGAACGCTGGACCAAGCTCTCTAAGACGTTCGGCCTCGAGGTCGTCGAACTGAAGGTCGAATGGGGTTGCGGCGCGCGGGTGGAGGACATCGGCAAAGCGCTGGAGGCGCATCCGCGCATCGTGGGCGTGCTGGTACAGGCCAGTGAGACGTCGACCACGGCGGTTCACCCGGTAAAGGAGATCGCGGCGTTGACCCGCAGCCGCGATATCATGCTGGTGGTCGACGGCATCACCGCCGTCGGCGTTTACGATGTGCCGATGGATCGCTGGGGTATCGATGCGTTGATCACCGGCTCGCAGAAGGCATTGATGATGCCGCCCGGGCTCGCGTTCATCGCCCTGAGTGCTCGGGCATGGGAGCGCGTTAAGAACGTGAAGACGCCGCGGTTCTATTTCGATCTGGCCCGCGAACGCGACAACCTCTCCAAGGACACTACCGCATGGACGCCGGCGATCGCTTTGATCACCGGGCTGCGGGAGGCTCTGCTCATGATGCGCGAAGAGGGGCTGGAGCGGATCTTCGCGCGGCACGCGCGTTTGGCGGCGGCGACCCGCGCCGCGGCGGCGGCGCTGGGCTTGCGACTGGTGGCCCCTGAAGCGCCGAGTCCGGCGGTGACCGGCATCTACGTACCGCCGGCGGTGGATGGGAAGAAGCTGGTCGGTTACCTTCGCGACCGGATGGGCATAACCTTTGCCGGCGGACAGGATCATCTCGCCGGGAAGATCGTACGGGTCGGGCATCTCGGTTACGTGGGGGCCTACGATGTGGTGACCGCGGTAGCTGCGCTGGAGATGGCGTTACGCAAGTTCGGCCATGCGGTGGAGCTCGGGCGCGGGGTTGCGGCGGCGGAAGAAATCTTCATCGACGCCTTGCCGGAGTGACACATGTATCGAGTTCTGGTTGCCGACAAACTCGCGCCGCAGGGGATGGCCATCCTGCGGGATGCTTCCGAATTGCACGTTGACGAGGCGGTGGGGCTCAAACCGGCGGAGCTGGCGGCGCGGGTCGGTCCCTATCAGGGGCTGGTTGTGCGCAGCGGATCGCGGGTGACCGCCGAGGTGATCGCGGCGGCGGGGGCGCTCAAGGTCATTGGCCGCGCCGGAATCGGCGTCGACAACATCGACGTGGAGGCCGCGACCAAGCGCGGCATCGTGGTGATGAACACGCCGTCGGGAAACAACGTCACCACTGCCGAGCACGCGGTCAGCATGATGCTGGCGCTCGCGCGTTCCATTCCACAGGCCACCGCATCAATGAAGGCAGGCAAGTGGGAGAAGGGGCGGTTTACCGGATCCGAGGTGTTCCACAAGACGTTTGGCATCGTCGGCGTCGGCAACATCGGCAGCCTCGTGGCCGAGCGTGCGCTCGGTCTGAAGATGCGGGTGATCGCCTTCGACCCGTTCATTACTGCGGCGGCGGCCCAGCGGATGGGGGTCGAGCCGGTAACGTTGGACGAGTTGTTCGCCACGGCCGATTTCATCAGCATTCACACTCCGTTGACGGCGGACACCCGCGGCATGGTCAATGCGGCCGCGTTCGGGAAGATGAAGCGGGGCGTGCGCCTGATAAATTGCGCGCGCGGCGGCATCGTGGACGAACAGGCGCTGGCGGCAGCCATCCGCGACGGCATCGTGGCGGGAGCGGCGCTGGACGTCTTCGAACAGGAGCCGCCGGCCCCGGACCATCCCCTGTTGCAGCTCGATCAAGTGATCTGCACGCCGCACCTCGGCGCCGCCACCGACGAGGCGCAGGTGAACGTTTCGGTAGCGATCGCCCAACAGGTGGCGGAGTTCCTTACCCGCGGCGTCATCCGTGACGCGGTGAACGTGCCGACGATCAGCCACGAGATGCTCGAAATCCTCGGACCGTACCTGGAGATCGGCGAGAAGCTCGGGGGTTTGCAGGCGCAGTTGCTGACGGCAGCGCCGCAGGAGGTGGCGATCGAGTACGCGGGCGAGGTGACGGAATACGACGTCAAACCGCTCAGCGTTGCGGTGCTGCGCGGCCTTCTGGGTCGCATGATGGAGGAAGGATTCGTCAACTACGTCAACGCGCCGGCCATCGCTCGCGAACGAGGCATCAAGGTAATCGAGACCAAGACCAGCCAGACCAAGGGCTTCTCCAACATGGTTACGGTGACGGTGACGAGCGCCCACGGGGCGAGTACGGTCGGGGGCGCCATCTTCGGGCAGCGGATCGTCCGCCTTGTGCGGATCAACAACTTCTTTCTCGACGCCGACCCGGAGGGGTACATCCTCATGCTGCACAACAAGGACGTGCCCGGCGTGGTCGGGGCCATCGGCATGGCTTTGGGAGAAGCTAAGATCAACATCGCCCGGCTGGAGCTCGGTCGCGAGCACGTCGGAGGGATGGCGATCTCGCTGTTCCATATTGACGAGCCGATCCCGGATGCGGTCATGGAGCGCTTGCGACGGCTGCCGAATATCGTGTCGGCGCAACTGATCCGTCTGTAATGTGTCCGGCCGAAGTGGCGGGACAACGCAGGGGGCGATGGTCCGGGTCGCAATGCCGCATCGGGACAAGTCCGGGCGATCTGTGGTAGGACTCGACGGCCGGGAACAGGCCGCGGGTCCGACCACCGGGAAATTCGCCCGAGAAGGGGAACGTGATCGTAAATGCCTGCAGTCGTTGTGGTTGGTGCCCAATGGGGCGACGAAGGCAAAGGCAAGATCGTCGATATTCTCGCCGAGCACGCCGACGTAATCGTCCGTTATCAGGGTGGCAACAATGCCGGCCACACCCTCGTGGTGGATGGCAACAAGACGGTTCTGCATCTGGTGCCCTCGGGCGTCCTGCACCGGGGCAAGGTTTGCGTTATCGGAAACGGCGTGGTGGTTGACCCGCAGGTGCTCTTTGCGGAGATCGACGCGCTGCGGCAACGCGGCTATCTGACCGAAGACGAGGGGTTGCGTATCAGCGACCGGGCACACCTCATCATGCCCTACCACCGCGCCATCGATCTGGCACGGGAGCGTCTGCGAGGGGAGGGACGGATCGGCACCACCGGGCGGGGCATCGGGCCGGCGTACGAGGACAAGAGCGCCCGGGTGGGTCTGCGAGTGGCGGACCTGTTCGACGGCGAGGGGTTTGCCGAGGCCTTGCGGTGGACGATCCACGAGAAGAACGCGTACTTGAGCGGCATGCTGGGAGAGCAGGCCCTTGACTTCGAGGCGATTCACGAGCAGTACTGCGCGCTCCGCGAGCGGCTTGCCCCGCACGTGACCGACACCGGGCTTTATCTGCACACGGCACTGGGGCAAGGAAAACGCGTACTGCTCGAGGGTGCCCAGGGAACCATGCTCGATGTCGATCACGGGACATATCCGTATGTCACCTCTTCGAACACCGTCGCCGGCGGTGCGTGTACGGGAGCTGGAATCGCGCCTCAGCAGATCTCAGCCGTGGTCGGCATCGTCAAGGCGTACACGACGCGGGTGGGCAGCGGCCCCTTCCCGACCGAGCTGCACGACGAGCTCGGCGCCAAATTGCGCCAGGACGGCGACGAGTACGGGGCGACGACCGGACGCCCCCGGCGCTGCGGCTGGTTCGATGCCGTGGTCGGGCGGCACGCCGTGCGGGTCAACGGTATCTGGGGACTGGCCCTCACCAAGATCGACGTCCTTACGGGCATCGATCCGATCCGCGTTTGCGTGGCCTACGAGCTTGACGGGCGGCGCCTCGATGACGTGCCGGCGAGCGGTGCGGCGCTGCGGACGATCCGACCGATCTACGAAGAGTGGGCGGGTTGGCACGAGCCGCTGGGGCAGGTGCGACGACTCGAGGATCTCCCGACAACGGCACTGCGCTATATCAGGCGTCTTGAAGAGCTGGTCGGCGCCCCCATGGTCATGGTTTCCGTCGGTGCCGCGCGCGAAGAGACGATCGTCCTGCAGAACCCCTTCCGGCGCGGCTGATCGACCGACGCGGAATCAGCAAACCTACTGGATTGCTTAAGGAGATTTGCCCTTGGTCCCGGTTGCGTTGCGACCACGGATGTGTGAAGAGAGGCCTCCCTGCAATGGCACAGATATTTCCCCGAAGTGCAAATGACGTAGTACGGGCGAGCCTTGTGGGTCTGCTGGTACTCGTCGGCGGGCTCGGCGCTACAGGCTGGTTTGTCAATAAATCAGGGTATGTCACACGGGCGGGCCTGGCCGTCGAACAGCCGATTCAGTTCAGCCACAAGCATCACGCCGGGGAGCTCGGCATCGATTGCCGGTACTGCCACTCCGCGGTCGAGCGCAGTCACAACGCCGGCATACCGGCGACCCAGGTCTGCATGAACTGCCACAACCAGATCTGGGCCGACAGCCCGACACTGGAGCCGGTGCGGTCGAGCTGGCGCACCGAAGAGCCGATCGTTTGGAACAAGGTCTACGACCTGCCTAATTTCGTCTATTTCAATCACAGCATCCACGTAACCCAGGGCATCGGGTGCGCCACTTGCCACGGGCGCGTCGATCAAATGAACCTGATCTACCAGGTGCCTTCGCTCCAGATGGAATGGTGTCTGGGGTGCCATCGGCAGCCGGAGAAGTTTATCCGGCCGCGGGATCAGGTCTTCAACATGGCGTACGAGGCGCCGGCAGACCAGTTGGCGCTCGGCGCACGACTGGTGAAGGAGCATAACGTTCACAAGGAGCAGCTAGTCGATTGCTCCGTGTGTCATCGTTAGAGGCCGGCATGCAGGGGCCGAGGCGGCGGTGGGGGCGCGGCGGTGCAGCCGGGCGGGCCCTGGGCATCGCCGGGGCGGGGAGCCGGCCAACGGGAGCAGGAGTCCAATGAGCGAACCGACGGAACCCTCAGTAGGCAGTGCCGGGCCCCGTCTCGACGTGGCCGCGGTCCGTGCCCGTCTTGCCGGGACAACCGGCCGGCAGTACTGGCGCGGCCTGGAGGAGATCGCGGAGACGGCTGAATTCGAGGAGTTCCTCAAGGCCGAGTTCCCCCGGGAGGCCGCCGTCTTCGAGCGCGTCGGCAGGCGCGAGTTCCTGAAGCTGATGGGCGCCTCGATGGCGCTGGCCGGGCTGAGCGCGTGCACGCGCCAGCCGCAGGAACAACTCGTTCCCTATGTAAAGATGCCGGAACAGATCGTTCCCGGTGTGCCCGTCTATTACGCCACGGCGATGCCGATGGCCGGCTTCGGTACGGGCTTGCTCATCGAGAGCCACATGGGGCGCCCGACCAAGGCGGAAGGAAATCCGGACCATCCGGCGAGCCTGGGCGCCACCGATGTCATGGCCCAGGCATCAATTCTCGGACTGTACGACCCTGATCGGTCGCAGGTCGTGCGCTATCTCAACGAGATTCGCCCGTTCGCCGCCTTCAGCGAGACCGTCCGGCAGGCCATCGATGCCGAACGGGCGAGCGGCGGCGCCGGTGTGCGTATCCTGACCGGGACGGTAACCTCGCCCGCGCTGGCGCACGAACTCACCCAGCTTCTGGCCGATCTGCCGAAAGCGCAGTGGCACCAGTACGAAGCGGTGTCGCGAGACAACATCCGTGCCGGCACCGTGCTGGCGTTCGGCACGCCACTCAATGTCGTTTACCGCATCGATAAGGCCGACGTGATCGTCGCCCTCGACGCCGACATTCTTGGCGCCGGACCCGGGAAGCTGAACTATGCCCGCGCTTTCGCGCGGCGGCGCCAGGTCGCCGATCCGAAGGCGGCTATGAATCGGTTGTACGTGGCGGAAAACACGCCGTCGATCACCGGATCGAAAGCGGACCACCGTTTGCCCGTGCGGGCAAGCGAGATCGAGACTCTGGCACGCACGCTCGCCGGCGCCCTGCGCGGTCAGGTACCCAGCGGACCCCACTCCGCGTGGGTGGCGGCGGTGGCCAAGGACCTGCTGAAGCACCGGGGCACATCCGTGGTGGTCGCCGGCGACCAGCAGCCGGCGGCAGTACACGCGCTCGCCCATACGATGAACAACATGCTCGGCAACGCCGGCGCGACCGTCGTGTACACCGATCCGGTCGAGGCCCAGTCCGTGGATCAGATCGAGTCGCTGCGCACCCTGAGCGCCGACATGGAAGCCGGGCAAGTGAACCTGCTGCTTATGCTGGGCGTCAACCCGGTATACGACGCCCCGGTAGACGTCGAATTTGCCAAGCGCATGCAGAAGGTGGCGTTGCGAGCCCACCTCGGGCTCTACGTCGACGAAACGGCCGAGCTCTGCCACTGGCACGTTCCCGAAGCGCATTATCTCGAAGCCTGGGGCGACGTGCGCGGATTTGACGGCACGGCTTCGATCGTCCAGCCACTGATCGCGCCGCTCTACGAGGGCAAGAGCGCCCTGGAAGTCGTTATCGCCGTCGGCCCCAATCCGGGCCGCCCGGCCTACGATGCGGTGCGGGAATACTGGAAGGCGCAGGGGCTCGGCGGCGATGGCGACTTCGATAACGCCTGGCGGCAGGCGCTCAACGACGGCGTCATCCCGAACACGACCGCGGCGGCCAGGGCGACGACCTTGAAGGGAACCGGCCTGCCGCCCGGCAAGGCCACGGACCCCCAGACCCTGGAACTGGTGTTCCGCGCCGATGCGAGCGTATACGATGGCCGCTTCGCCAATCTCGGGTGGTTGCAGGAATCGCCGCGGCCACTGACGAAGCTCACCTGGGACAACGTTGCCCATGTCAGTCCTGCGACCGCCGAGCGGTTGCAGCTCGCCAGCGAGGACGTCGTCGAGCTCGATTACAAGGGGCGTGTCGTGCAAGCGCCCGTGTGGGTGCAACCGGGCCATGCCGACAATTCCGTGACCATCGAACTGGGTTACGGACGCCGGCGTGGCGGTCGCGTCGCCGACGGCCTCGGCTTCGACGCGTATCGGCTGCGGACCGCGGAGGCGCCCTGGTTTGCCGGCGGCCTCGAAATCCTCAAGGTGTCGGCCCGTTACCCGCTGGCGACCACGCAAACCCATCACAGCATGGAAGGGCGCGACCTGGTCCGCGTGGCGACGATCGGTGCGTACCGGGCGGACCCCGAGCACGCTTTCCACGGCCATCACCACGAGCCCGGACCGGAGGAGTCATTTTACCCCCCCTGGCCCTACGACGGGTACAAGTGGGGCATGACGATCGACCTCAACGCCTGCATCGGCTGCGGGGCCTGCGAGATCGCCTGCCAGGCGGAAAACAACATCGCCGTGGTGGGCAAGGAGCAGGTGCTAATCGGTCGCGAGATGCACTGGATCCGCGTCGACCGCTACTACGCCGGCGACCTCGATAACCCCGAAATCCTGCACCAGCCCGTGCCATGCATGCAGTGCGAGCTGGCCCCGTGCGAGGTTGTCTGCCCGGTGCAGGCCACGGTGCACGGCCACGAGGGCCTTAACGACATGGTCTACAACCGCTGTGTCGGGACGCGCTATTGCGGCAACAACTGTCCGTACAAGGTTCGCCGCTTCAACTTCGGGCTGTTCACCGACTGGACGACGGAGAGCTTCAAGCCGATGCGCAACCCGGACGTCACCGTCCGCAGCCGCGGCGTCATGGAGAAGTGCACGTACTGCGTGCAGCGCATCAACCATGCCCGTATCGTGGCGAAGCGGGAGGATCGGCGGATTCGCGACGGCGAGGTGGTCTCCGCCTGCCAGCAGGTTTGTCCGACCGAGGCCATTGTCTTCGGCGATCTCAACGACAAGAACAGCCGGGTGGCGAAAACGGTGGCCGAGCCGCGCAACTACGGCCTGCTCGCCGAACTCGGCACGCAGCCGCGCACGACTTACCTCGCCGACATCCGCAATCCGAACCCGGAGTTGGCGGCGCGCGCCGGCGGTCCGGCCGACCCTCATCGCACAGGAAGCAATCATGGCTGATCCCGCGGTCAAAGATCTGCACGGCGGCCCGATTATCGGGCCGGGCCACAGTTTCGAGACGGTCACCGAAAAGATCAGCTCGGTGGTGCTGACGCCGCACACCCCGGTCGGGTGGTTCTTCGGATTCGCGCTGGCCTTTGGCGGATTGATGATGTTCCTGGTGGCGGTGACCTGGCTGTTCGTCGAGGGCACCAAGATCTGGGGCGTCAACCAGCCGGTCGGCTGGGCGTTCGCCATCATCAACTTCGTCTGGTGGATCGGCATCGGTCACGCCGGCACGCTGATTTCCGCCATCCTCCTGTTGTTCCGCCAGGAATGGCGGACGTCGATCAATCGGTTCGCCGAGGCGATGACCATCTTCGCCGTCGCCTGCGCCGGCGTGTTCCCGATTATCCACACCGGGCGTCCGTGGCTGGCTTACTGGTTGTTCCCGTACCCGAACACGATGGCCATGTGGCCGAACTTCCGCAGCCCGCTGGTGTGGGACCTGTTTGCCATCAGCACTTACGCAACCGTGTCGGTGCTGTTCTGGTACGTCGGTTTGATTCCCGACTTCGCCACCTTGCGCGATCGCGCCACCAACAAGGTCGGCCGGTACATCTATGGCTTCTTCTCCCTCGGCTGGCGCGGGTCGGCGCGACACTGGTTCCGGTACGAGACCGCGTACCTGTTGCTGGCCGGACTGTCGACGCCGCTGGTGCTTTCCGTCCATACTATCGTGAGCTTCGACTTCGCCTCCGGCGTCATTCCGGGCTGGCACGCGACCATTTTCCCGCCTTACTTCGTGGCAGGCGCCATCTATGCCGGTTTTGCGATGGTGCTGACCATCGCCATACCGTTGCGGAAGTTCTACGGCCTCGAGGACTTCGTCACCATGCGTCACATCGACTACATGGCGCGGGTGATGCTGTGGACGGGGCTCGTCGTGTTTTACGGCTACGTGATGGAGGTTTTCTTCGCCTGGTACAGCGCCAACCAGTACGAAGAGGCCATGATGTACTATCGATGGTTCGGACCGTACGCGTGGATCTACTGGTTGCTGATCTTCTGCAACGGCTGCGTGCCGCAGCTGCTGTGGTTCAAGCAGGTGCGCGCCAACATTCCGGCGCTCTTCGGCATCGCCATGGTCGTGAACGTCGGCATGTGGTTGGAGCGCTTCGTCATCGTGGTGACCAGCCTGTCGCGCGACTTCCTGCCGTCTTCCTGGCACATGTTTTACCCCACCAAGTGGGACTTCATGACGTACTTCGGCACCATCGGCCTCTTCTGTACGCTGCTGTTCCTCTTCATCCGCGTGCTGCCGATGATCTCGATCTTCGAGATGCGCACATTGGTGCCGGAAGCCGAGGTCAAGAAGGAGGCCGCATGAGCGACCCGCGGTCTGTCTACGGCATCATGGCGGAGTTCGACGGCCCGAGCGAACTCGTGGAAGCCGCCGAGAAGGCGCACCATGCCGGCTATCGCAAGATGGACGCCTACTCGCCGTATCCGATCGAGGAGCTGGCGGAGGCCATCGGCGTGCATCGCACCATTCTGCCGACCCTGGTGCTCCTCGCCGGAGTCATCGGTCTGATCGGCGGTTTCGGTCTGGCTTGTTGGACGTCGGCGGTGGACTACCCGATCAACGTCGGCGGGCGGCCGCCGATCAGCGTACCGTCGTTCATTCCGGTGGCCTTCGAGACCACGGTGTTGCTGGCGGCTCTGACGGCGGTGTTCGGCATGATCGCCCTCAACGGGTTGCCGCAGCCGTATCATCCGGTGTTCAACGTGCCGCAGTTCGCGCACGCATCGCGCGACAGCTTCTTTCTATGCATTGAGGCGGCCGATCCGATGTTCGACCGCGAGGCCACGCGCAAGTTTCTCGAGCGCCTGCACCCGCGCTCGCTGGCAGAGGTGGAGCCCTGAAATGGCCGGACTGGCGAGGTTGAGAGCGTTCGCTTGCCGTGCCCCCATCGTCCTGCTTGCCGGGACGTTGCTGGCGGCGGGGTGCCGTCAGGACATGCACGATCAGCCGAAGTACACGACTTATGCGCCGAGCAGCTTCTTCGCAAACGGCGCGTCGGCGCGGCCGCCGGTGCCGAACAGCGTGGCGCGCGGCAGCCTGCAAGGCGACGCGCTGCTGGATAGCGGGATGGAAAACGGCGCCATGGCGGCGCGGTTTCCGTTCGCCGTGACCGCCGACTTGCTCGGTCGCGGCCGCAGCCGTTTCGACGCCTTCTGTTCGCCCTGCCACGACCGCACCGGTTCGGGCAACGGCATGGTCGTGCAGCGCGGTTACAAGCGGCCGACGTCGTTTCACGAGCCGCGGCTGCGCGATTCGGCACCGGGGTACTTCTTTCAGGCGATCACGAAAGGCTTCGGCGTGATGCCGAGCTACGCGACGCAGATACCCGACGTGAAGGACCGGTGGGCGGTGGTTGCCTACATTCGGGCGCTGCAGTTGAGTCAGAACGCGACGCTTGCCGACGTGCCGGCGGCGGCGCGCGCCGAATTGCAGCGGGAGGCGCAACGATGACGAGCCCACAGCCGAACAATGCGCAGTTCGTACTTGGCGCCGGCCATCCGCTGCGGCGGCTGCAGGGGCGCGCTTTGCTGGTGGGGGTGCTCGGACTGGGTGCCGCTGCAGCCGGCTTTTTCCTGAGTCGCGAGCATTTCTTCCGCGCCTATCTGGTGGCGTACCTGTTCTGGTTCGGCGTCGGTCTCGGCTGCCTCGGTATCTTGATGATTCACCACGTGGCCGGTGGCCGCTGGAGTGCGGCCATCCGTCGCATCCTCGAGTCGGGGACGCGGACCCTGCCGCTGATGGCGGTCCTGTTTCTCCCGATGATCCTGGGGCTGCACGATCTGTACGAGTGGGCACGACCGGAGGAGGTCGCCCACGATCCCATGCTGCAGGCGAAAAGCCCGTACTTGAATGTGCCGTTCTTTCTAATCCGCGCCGCGATCTACTTCACCGTATGGCTGCTGCTCGCGCGGTTCCTCAACCGCTGGTCGATCGAGCAGGACGCGCGGTGCGATCCGAAGCTGGTGGTAAGGATGGAACTGCTGAGCCGCGGCGGTCTCGTGGCTATGTTTCTCACCATGACCTTCGCCTCGGTAGACTGGGCGATGTCGCTGGAGCCGCACTGGTTCTCGACCATCTACGGAGTCATCTTCATCGGCGGCCAGTTGCTCGCGGCGATGGCATTCATAATCCAAATCGCGGCTCGACTGGTTATCGGGGGCCCATTGACCGACATAATCACGGCCAAGCAGTTTCACGATTACGGAAAACTGCTGCTCGCCTTCGTGATGCTCTGGGCGTACTTCAATTTCTCGCAGTTGATCATCATCTGGTCCGGCAATCTGCCAGAGGAGTCTCCCTGGTACATGAAGCGGATGGAGGGCGGCTGGCAGTATGTCGGAGTGGCGATCATCCTTTTCCACTTCGTGCTGCCCTTCGTGATTCTCTTGTCGCGAGACATCAAGAAGCGCGCCGGCCTGCTCGCCGGCGTTGCCCTGTTCGTGTTCCTGATGCGCCTTGTGGACATGTACTGGCTGATCATTCCGGCCTTCAGTCCGAAGGCGTTCTCGTTGCACTGGATCGACGCCGCCGTGGTGCTCGGCATGGGCGGGGTGTGGGTCTGGTTCTTCGTCCGGCAGTTGCAGCGGTTCCCGCTGGTGCCGCTGCACGATCCGGCGCTGGCTTTGCGGGTGAGTCAATGAGCGACACGCACTTCGAACACGCCGCCCCGAAAGACGTCGGGCACGAAACCACCGACTTCGCGCTCCGTCCGATTGTCGTGGCGACGATTTTTCTGGTGGCTCTGTCGGCCTTTGCGTTCGTGTCGATGCGCTGGCTGTTCGTGGTCTACGACCTGCGCGAACAACAACTCAATCCGCCACCGCACCCGCTGGTGGTGAAGCAGGAGTTGCAGTTGCCGCCCGAGCCCCGGCTGCAAGCCGACCCGGTAGCCGACTTGCAGCGGCAGCGGACGGCCGAGGACCGGCTCCTGAGCACGTACGGTTGGGTCGACGCCAAGCAGGGGGTCGTTCGCCTCCCCGTGGCGCGCGCCATGGAGCTGCTGGCCACGAGCAAGCAACCCCCTGCCCGTGCCGGCAACGGAGGGCCGCAGTGACGGGACGCTGCACCGCTCTTGCGCTCGCTCTGGCAGGGGGCACGGCCGCGTACGCCGCGGAAGCCCCGGTCGGCGATGCGCGGCCGCCGATTCTCCGCGAGGTCGCGTACAACCAGCGGCTGAACGAACAGGTGCCGCTGGATGCGGTCTTCCGCGACGAGGCCGGCCGCGAGGTTCGGCTGGGACAGTTCTTTGGGTCAAAGCCGGTGATCCTGACGCTGGTCTATTACGAATGCCCGATGCTGTGCACGGTGGTCCTGAACGGGCTCGTGCAGAGCCTCGACAGGCTGCCGTTCGAGGCCGGCAAGGAGTTCGACATCGTCACGATCAGCTTCAATCCGCGCGAGACGCCGACTCTGGCCGCCGCCAAGAAGCAGAATTACCTCGAGCGCTACAAGCGGCCGGGAGCCGCCGCCGGTTGGCACTTCCTCACCGGCGACGAGGCGTCGATCCGCCGCGTGACCGAGGCCGTCGGATTTCACTACGCCTACGATCCGGAGCGCAAGGAATACGCACACGCGGCTGGGATTGTGGTGCTGACTCCGGACGGCCGCATTTCGCATTACTTCTACGGCGTCGAGTTCCCGCCCCGCGATCTGCGGCTGGGACTCGTCGAGGCCTCGGAGCGCAAGATCGGCTCGCCGGTCGATCAGCTCCTGCTGTACTGTTACCACTACGATCCCAGGACGGGTAAGTACGGCGCCGCGGTGATGAACGTCATGCGACTCGGCGGCTCGGTAACCGTGCTCCTCCTGGCGTCGTTCATCGTCGTCAGTCGGTGGCGCGAACGCCGCGCTAACGCGCGCCTGTCGATGCCGTCACCCCATACGGGTGCATTTCCGCCCAGCGGCGTCGCGCGGAGGTGAGTGGACGGAGCCATGATCAAAGGTCTGCCATTGTTCCCGGAACAGGCGTCCACCGTCGCTGGACAGGTGGACGCGCTGTATTTCTTCCTCATCGCGGTCAGCGGCTTCTTCGCCCTGCTCATCGCCGCGGCGGTCGTCATTTTTGCGATCGTCTACCGGCGCCGCGCCACCGACACCGCTCCTCGACCCGTGCACGGCTCGACGGCGCTGGAGCTCACCTGGAGCCTCATCCCCTTCGGCATTGCGATGGTGATGTTTTTCTGGGGCGCGAGCGTCTACTTCACCATGAAGTACCCGCCCGACAACGCCATTCCGATCTGGGTAACGGGCAAACAATGGATGTGGAAGCTGCAGCATCAGACCGGGCGCCGCGAGATTAACGAGCTGCACGTTCCGGTGGGGCGGCCGGTCCTGCTCACCATGACTTCCGAGGACGTGATTCACAGTTTTTACGTGCCGGCGTTTCGGGTTAAGCAGGACGTCCTGCCCGGCCGCTACACGACGCTCTGGTTCGAGGCGACCAGGACGGGCCGCTTTCACCTCTTCTGTGCCGAGTATTGCGGGACGCAGCATTCCCGCATGATCGGGAGCATCGTCGTCATGGAACCTGCCGCCTATCAGCAGTGGCTGGCAACCTCGCCGACGGCGGCGGCGACCGGCGGCGGTGCTGCGGCGGCGGACGGTGGCGGCAAGTCGATGGCAGCACAGGGCGAGGCGCTGTTCGGACAGCTCGGCTGCGGAGCCTGCCACCAGGCCGCCGGCGGCGCCCTCGGCCCCAGTCTGGTCGGTGTCTTCGGCAGCGAGGTGCCGCTCGAAGACGGCAGTACCGTAACCGCCGACGCCAATTTCCTGCGCAAGTCGATCCTCGAGCCGCAAGCGCAGATCGTTAAGGGCTTTCAACCGATCATGCCGACCTTCAAGGGTCAGGTGACCGAAGAGCAGATCCAGCAGATCATCGAGTACATCAAGTCCCTGAAGGCCACCGCCGACAATGGTCAGGGGCAGGGATAATTACACGTCCCGGCCGTACCGAGCGGTCGCTACCGAGGGGAGTGTATGGACGCACCAGAGACGCCGAAGAACTACTTGACCGCGGACTATAGTATCAAGTCGTGGTTGCTGACGGTCGATCACAAGCGCATCGCCGTACTTTACCTCGTTTCGATCACGGCGATGTTCCTGCTCGGCAGTGCCTTCGCCGCCGGAATACGCCTGGAGTTGCTGACACCCCGCGGCGATTTGTTCACGTCCGATACCTACAACAAACTCTTCACGATGCACGGCATCGTGATGGTGTTCTTCTTCCTCATACCGTCGATTCCAGCCGTCCTGGGGAACTTCCTGGTTCCCATCATGATCGGAGCTCGCGATCTCGCCTTTCCGAAGATCAACCTGCTGAGCTGGTATATCTACGTCATCGGCGCGACGTTCGCGATGTTCGCGATGATCACCGGTGGCGTCGACACCGGTTGGACCTTTTACACGCCTTACAGCAGTTGGGTTTCGCACACCAACGTGACCGCGACAGCCATCGGCATCTTCATCACGGGGTTTTCGTCGATTCTGACCGGCCTCAATTTCATCGTCACCATACACCGGATGCGGGCTCCCGGGCTCACCTGGTTCCGTATGCCGCTATTCATCTGGGCGCATTACGCCACGAGCCTGGTGATGGTCCTCGGCACGCCGGTCATCGCGATCACCGTCGCGCTCGTCGGACTCGAGCGGATCTTCCATCTCGGCATCTTCAACCCGCAGATGGGCGGCGACCCGATCCTTTTTCAGCACCTGTTCTGGTTCTATTCCCATCCGGCCGTGTACATCATGATCCTGCCCTCGATGGGCGTGATCAGCGAACTCATAACCTGCTTCTCGCGCAAGAGCATCTTCGGGTACAGCTTCGTCGCCATTTCCAGCCTGGCTATCGCCTTCCTCGGGTTCATCGTCTGGGGCCATCACATGTTCACCACCGGCCAGTCGGTGTACACGGGGATGATCTTTTCCATCCTCAGCTTCGCCGTGGCCATTCCCTCCGCCGTCAAGACGTTCAATTGGACGGCCACCCTGTACCGGGGCTCGCTCTCGTTCGAAGCGCCGATGGTCTATGCCCTTTGCTACCTCGGCCTGTTCACCATCGGCGGCCTCACCGGGCTGTTCCTCGCCACCCTGGGCACCGACGTTCACGTCCACGACACCTACTTCGTGGTCGCGCACTTCCATTACATCATGGTCGGAGGGGCCATCCTCGGCTACCTCGGAGGACTGCACTTCTGGTGGCCGAAGATTACCGGGAAAATGTACCCGGACGGAATCGCCCGAACCGCGGCGATCATAGTGTTCATCGGCTTCAACCTGACCTTCTTCCCCCAGTTCGTGCTCGGCTACATGGGTATGCCGCGCCGTTACCACTTCTATGTCGACGAGTTCCAGGTGCTCAACGTGCTGTCGACGGCGGGCGCGGGCATTCTCGGCGTCGGGTACCTCCTGCCGATGTTCTACTTCGTGTGGTCGCTGATTTACGGCAAGAAAGCACCGGCCAATCCCTGGGGTGCCACCGGCCTGGAGTGGACGACCCCCTCCCCGCCTCCCACCGACAACTTCGCGCAGACTCCGGTGGTCACCGAGGACGCTTACAGCTACGAGAATCTACCCGTGCCGACCAGAGCATCGGCTGTCTAAGGAGGTTTCGCGTGTCCAACCACGCCGCCGCGTCGCTGGCGCACCAGCACCAATTCGACGATGCCGAGCAGCAGTACGAGGCCTCCACGCTCGGCATGTGGGTGTTCATCGTCAACGAGGTGATGTTCTTCGGGGCGATGATCTGCGCCTACGTCGTGTACAGAGTCGTTCACCCGGGCGTGTTCGAACACGCCAGCCAGCAACTCAATATCACCCTCGGGCTGGTCAACACGACGATTCTGATCACCAGCAGCCTGACCATGGCATTGGCCGTTCACGGAGCGCAGCAAGGCAAGCGCGGCCAGATGCTCGGCTACCTCCTGCTGACGATGGTTCTCGGCGCGGCCTTCCTCGGCATCAAGGGCTTCGAGTACGCCCACAAATACTCGGAAGGGTTGGTTCCCGGACTCAACTTCACCTACACCGGACCTCACGCCGACGAGTCGCAGCTCTTCTTCTCTCTCTATTTCGCGTTGACCGGGTTCCACGCGTTACACATGGTCATCGGCCTCGGCATTCTCGGGGCGCTGTTCGCGGTCGGGGCACGAGGCATGTTCAGCCGCGACTACCATACGCCGGTCGAAATTAGCGGTCTGTACTGGCACTTCGTCGATATCGTCTGGATCTTCCTTTTCCCCCTGCTGTACCTGCTGGGTCTCCACTGATCCGGGGTACTCTAGCTCTCGGGAGAGATCATGGCCGAGCACATCGTTTCCGCCCGCAGCTACTTTGCGGTCTTCTTCGCACTCATGGGGTTGACCGCGATTACGGTTGCCGTGGCGTTCAACGACTTCGGGGCATGGAATAACTTCGTCGCAATTGCCATTGCGGTGACGAAGGCAACCCTGGTCATACTGTACTTCATGCACGTGCGTTACAGCACGCACCTAACCTGGGTGATGGCGGGAGCAGGCTTCTTCTGGACCGCGGTCATGATTGCCTACGTCATGACAGACTACGTTGCCCGCGGCTGGATTCCCGTGCCGATCGCACAGTAGGCGCACCGCGCGCCTACCGACAGAGCGACGCCCGCCCCGCTACTTGAGGGCGACCACGAGCTTCTTGCCAGCGCCCTCGAACGCAAGCTTGTCTTCCCGGGCGAGCCAGCCGAGCGCCCCGTAGAACGCCTCGCTGCCGAGCTTGAGCTTTCTCTTCAACGTGCCCACCGGCGTCGACCCATGCTCGTCCAGAAAGTGCCATACCAGCCCAGCAGCTTCGCAGATATCCTTGATCATCGTCCCCTCCTGTCAAGCGACGGAACCGGGCGCCGCCTTTCTCTTCCCCCTGTAGACGATCACGATCCTTACTCCTCCTGCCTCGGCACCACTACGGTTTGCCACCATCCCGCGGCGCCGGAGCGTCCGGGTGCGCCGGCTCGACGAGGGCGGTGAACGCATCGAGGATATCGCTACGGGTGACAATGCCGACGAGACGTCCGTTGTCGACCACCGGAATGGCCCCGATCCGCTCCCGCCGCATCCGGCGCGCCGCTTCCACTACCGAGTCTTGCGGTCCCAGCGTCACCACGTTGGAAGTCATGACGGTCTCCACAGCGATATGACTCGGGTCGGCCGGAGGTTCGCCGGAGCGGCCGGGGCGCCTGGGCTGGGCATCGAACACTGACGGATAAGCGTCCCGCAAATCGCGGTCGGTAACGATACCGACAACTTCATGATCGACCACGACCGGGAGTTGGTTCACCCGATTGGTTTCCATGATCTCGCGCGCGTGACGAATCGAGTCCCGCGGCTTTACGACGTGTACCCGGCGCGTCATCCAACGTTCGATCAGCACGTCGACCACCTTTCTGTGTTGCCGTTCCGGTCGCGACTGGCGGCCTCGCGGTACATGCCGCCCGCCCATGGCTCTCCCGCGCCCGGCCTCGCTTGTACCGCAGGACGCAGCGCGCTTCAATTTCCCCCCGCCACGAGGGACAGCCAATCCCGTTGCCGCGCACCCGGCCCGGAGCCTCGTCCTCGCCCGGGTCTTGTCTCGCTGGACATCCAGGGTAACCGAGCCGCCGTTCGCCCCTGCCCGAAAAGGGCATCGAAACCCTGCGGAGGGAAACTAAGGCCAGTGCTCCGAGACCGGATCGCGGTACTCGAAACGCGGCTCGGTGCCGTCTTCGCAGCAGTGGGAATGACCCCGTGGGCTTTTTCGTACCTGCGAGGCGGCTGCGGCGGAGTGGAGAGGAAGGCCCCCGTTACCCGGTGGCACGGCATTGGCTCCGGAGTCATGCGGAGGGCGAGTGCCATGCTTTGGCACATCCGATTCCACGGCCGCGGCGGAGAGGGCGTCAAGCTTGCCTGCCGCATCGTGACCAGGGCCGGGTTCATCGCCGGTATGACGGTGCAGGACTCGCCCCTTTACGGCGCTGAGCGCCGCGGGGCGCCGGTGGTGGCTTTCGCCCGGATCGCAGACGAACCGATTCTCGAACGCGGCTACATCGAGTGTCCCGATGCCGTGGTGGTCATGGACGCGTCTCTACTGCGCCATGCCGATGCGGGCGTGCTCTCCGGAATCGATGCGCAGACAGTTGTGCTGGTGAATAGTCCCGGGCAACCGCAGGAGGTGGCGCGGAGCTTCGGAATCGTAGGTCACGTGGTAACGCTTGACGTGTCGTCGCTGGCGCTCGACGTGCTCGGCAAGCACGTGTTGAGCGCGCCGGTAGCGGGGTTCGTGGCCAGGGTCTGCCGCCTGGTCCCGCGGGAGACTCTGGCGACGGCGGTGCGCACGGAACTGGTGGCGGCCGGAATTCCTCCGGCGGCGGTAGCCCGGAACCTGGCGTTGGCGGAGCGGGCATTCGCGGCTGCACCGAGCGTCGGCCTGCCGGTGCGTCGAGAGAATCGATGTGCGTCGAGCACGGCTGCGGAGTCGCCCTTCGTCGTGCCTCACCTGCCGCCGCGGGTCGCCGCCCCGACCATCGGGGCGCCGGCCACCTCGGCTTTACGAACGCTCGAGGGTTGGCGGGTGTATCGGCCGGTCATCGAGCGTAACCGCTGCACGCGCTGTCTGATTTGCTTCGCGCTGTGCCCCGAGGGCGCCATCGCCCTCGACGGGCAGAACTACCCGGTTGTCGACTACGCGCACTGCAAGGGCTGTCTCGTGTGCGCCACGGAGTGCCCGCCGGGGGCGATCGATCAGGTGCGGGAGGATGCGGCATGACTCGCGACCTGCTCACCGGCAACGCCGCCGCGGCATGGGCAGCTCGTCTCGCCGCGGTCGACTACATTCCGGCCTACCCGATAACGCCGGCAACCGAGATCGTCGAAACCCTCGCCGACTGGGTGCGGCGAGGCGAAATCCAATCGCGGCTCGTAACGATGGATTCGGAGCACTCGATGCTGGCGGCGGCTGGAGCCGCGGCGGCCACGGGGGCGCGCGTTTTCACGGCGTCGTCGAGTCAGGGACTGCTCTATGCCATCGAAATGCTCTACGCGGTCGCCGGCTGGCGTGTGCCGCTCGTGCTCGTGAACGTGGCTCGCGCCGTGGCGGCACCGATCACGCTCGAGCCGGACCACAATGACATTCTGGCGGCAAGGGACTCAGGGTTCCTGCAGATCCATACCGCCTCGTGTCAGGAAGTGCTCGACTCTATACTCATTGGGTACCGACTGGCCGAACATCCGGACGTCCTCCTGCCCGTGCTGGTAAACCTCGATGGCTTCTACCTCTCCTTTTCCCGGGAACCGGTCGACATTCCGGACGCGAACGAGGTGCGGGAATTCCTGCCAACCTACGAACCGGTCCACGCCCGGTTCTCGGCGTCGCACGCCATGGCGCAGGGCGTCGCCGTCCTCGGAGCCAGCGCATACGCGTTCTTCAAGTACCAGATGCAGCGCGCCGCCGAGATGGCCGAGACCGTGCACGAGACCATCGCCACCGAGTTCTGCCGTCGGTTCGGGCGCTGTTACGGCTCGGTGGAGGGCTATCGGCTCGACGACGCCGATCTGGTTATTGTCATGTCGAACTCGTTCAGCACGATCGGCAAGGCGGAGGTCAGGCGGTTGCGCGAGCGCGGCCACAGAGTCGGGCTGCTGCGCCTGCGTATCGTTCGACCCTTCCCGCACAAGGAGTTGGTCTGGCTGCTCGGCGGACGTCGTGCCGTGGCAGTGATCGATCAGAACCTCTCGGTCGGCAAGGGCGGGATCCTGTTCGCGGAAATCGCCAGCGCGTTCCAGGGGCGTCCGGCGCCGCCCATGCTGTCTTTCGTCGGCGGTTTAGGTGGCCGCCGCTTTCGCCCCGGCGAATTCGACCAGATCGCCGCGGCCATGGCCAGGGCCGCGCACGAAGGCGGGTCGAGTGTGCCGCGGTTGTTGTACTCGGCCGTCGAATACCGGCAGGTGTCCGAAATGCTGCGCATTGCGCATCACGACGTTCCCGCCTCGGTCGTCTGAGTCCATCATGCAGACGCATCGCGAGATCTTCCGCAGTATCAAGGACATCCCCCGGGAGGAGTTCCTCGCCGGCGGGACCGGATTGTGCGGTGGATGTGGAGGACTGCTGGGACTGCGGCTGTTCAGTAAAGCGCTTGGACCGAACACGGTATTCGTCAACGCCGCCGGCTGCATGACTTTGTTGGCGGTGTTTCCCTTCTCGCCGTTCCGGGGTTCGTGGCTGTACACGGCGATGGCGTGCGCGCCCGCCGGTGC
This sequence comes from Candidatus Binatia bacterium, assembly GCA_023150935.1. NCBI lineage: Bacteria > Candidatus Binatota > Binatia (SeqCode) > Binatia bacterium. The sequence continues at coordinate 53,138 of JAKLJW010000030.1, forward strand.
ACAGGGGGTGCGAGATGCCCTCGATGTACTGATCGAAAAGGGCCGGCTGCCGCCCAGCGATGACGTCAGCGTCGTCGTGGTTACCGGCGACGGGGCGGCGCACGGCATCGGGTTGCAGTCGACGCTTGCCGCGGTGCACCGGGGGCTGGACTTCTTCTACTTCTGCTACGACAACGAGGCGTTTGGGAACACCGGCTTCCAGATGTCCCCCAGTTCTCCATTGGGCTCGCGAACCGCGACGACGCCCCCGGGAAGCACCGCCCCTGCCGGCACCACGACACGCAAGCAGGACCTGTTCGAGCTGTGGCGGGCACAATCGCCCCCCTTCGTCGCCACCGTTTCGCCGGCTTATCCGCTCGATCTCATGGACAAGGTGGCTCGTGCAAAGCGCCGGGCGGGACCGAAGCTCTTCTTGAGTTTCGCCACGTGCCCGCCCGGGTGGGGAGTAGAGCCGGCCGACGCGGTCACGGTCGCGAAGCTGGCCGTCGAAACGGGGGTGTGGCCGCTGAAGGAAGCCGTCGACGGCGCGGTAACTCACACGGTCGTTCCGCACCGCTTTCGACCGGTGGAGGACTATCTCGTCGTGCAGACGCGCTACCGGCACCTCTTCGAACCGGTGCGCCAGGAGGAGTTGCTCCGACAACTGCAGGAAGTCGTTGATCGTTACTGGGCCAGCGCGCATAACAATAATGGATGACCCGCTTGGCGCGAGCACGCCGTTGCGATAAGGGCGTACAACCCTGGCGGGGGAAAGCGCGACTCGTGGGAAAGAAGCGTTCAAGAGTAAGAAGGCATAAGAAGCTCGGTCTCGTCTTGTCCGGCGGTGGCGCGCGCGGAGCGTTTCAGGTCGGCGTGTATGAGCAACTGCTGAAGGATCGGCGCTTCGCCGACGGTCCAACGGTGCTGTCGGGCACGTCGGCGGGCGCCATCAACAGCGCGCTGATCGCGGCCGGCAAAACGCCGCGCGAAATGATGGAGTTCTGGAACGGTATCTGCGACGACCCGCCCGTCGTCGTTAGTCCGGTCTTCTTCGACACGGCGGCACGAACGCTGGTGCGCCTCGGCATCGAAGAAGCCCGGCAGTGGCTCCGTAACGGCAGTCGATGGTTATCCCTGCTGCAACGCCTGCGAAACCACCTTCCGCCGCGGCGTGGCGACCTGACGGCCATGGTGGTCGAGTATCTGCTCGCCGTGCGGTTCGAACTGGTGAGCAATTTCATGGAGGGTATTGCCGAGTCCTTCCTGGCGGACACCAGTCAACTCAGGGAGCGACTGATCGATACATTCGGTGGCGAGGAGGTGCCGACCGGCGGCGTTTGCCTCGCGATCAACACCATCGACGCGCACACCGGCGCGGTAGTGCGCTACGTCAACACGTCCACGCCGTTCATGCACCCGCCGGATTACCTGGTGGTAGATGCGATTACGGTAGACATGGTGCTGGCGAGCGCCAGCATTCCTATGCTGTTCCCGCCGGTGCAGATCGGCCGGCGTTTGCTGTGGGACGGTGGTCTGCTCGTCAATACGCCGCTGGCGCCTGCCGTGTCGATGGGCGCCGAAGAGATCATTACGGTGCTTGTCACCGAGCCGCCCGACCCCGCAAGCGATCCGCTGCCCCACTTCGGGCGTGCCGTCGAGCGAACGGTCGATAGTTTGCTCGAGAACGCGTACAACGTCGACCGCAAGCTGTTACTCGAGCGCAACCGGCTGGCGCGACTGCAGAGGGCGACCTATCGTGACGTGACCCTCTACGAGGCGGTGCGTCCGGCGCGCGATCGTTCGTTCAATGCGGGGTCGTACCTGTATTTCGAGCGCAGCGTGCTCGACAACATGTACAGGGCCGGCAAACGTGCGGCGGCAGCCTGGCTGGCCGCCGGCCCCATCGTCGACCATCTCGAGGCAGCGACAACCGCCGCGGCGTGAGCGCAGGTGCCCGGAACGGCCGGGCAGGGGCCGATCCGGTCTCGAACAACGGTGCTCCACCGTGTTACACTGCGCGACTGAATGCCCTTCTCGAAGCGAATATCCCGACCATGAGCGGCCCCCATCGACGCCGCCGGCATTTCCCGTCCGATCCCGTACCAGGCCGGTCCGACCGGCGGCCGGCGCAGCCTTCCGGTCTGGCACAGCGCTACGCTATCGATCCGTTCGCGTTATTCTGCGCGTACCACCTCGGTATCACCGCCGACGACGGTTACTGCTTTCAGAATATCCACCAGGTGGCGCAGCGCTTCGGTACCAACGCCGGCGTCATTCGACAGGTGCTGGCCGAGTTCGACATGGACCCCGATACCGTCGTCCACAGTGCCTTCGATATGACCAGTGCGCAGGTCGATATAATGCTGGCACCGGAGGGGATTAGCCGCACGGCACTGGCGCGGGAATTCTACGCCGAGTTCCGTGCTGCCCCGCGCCGCGCCCGCGACTGGGTCAAGGAGCTCGAAGAAGCCGCGCGGGAGAACGAGAAGATCTTCGGCCCACGGCGCTCCTGAGACGGCGGGCGTCGCACCCATTCCTGTTCTTGCGAAGGGATCCGATGCCCGGCGGTCAAGTCGTCGTTCGCACGTCCGATCGACGTGGGGCACGATTTGTGGGTAAGAGACCGGTCCGAGACCATGGCGGGCACAGGCGAATCGCGCGCGGCGTTCTTGCTCCCTAAAGATCGAGTCAATGACCTCATCGACCTGTTGTGGGCGCGTGGATTTCGTGTCGTCGGTCCGGTGGTACGCAACGGCGCCGTCGTTATCGACGAGGTGCGTGCGGTCCAGGACCTCCCGGTCGGTCGCCGCGACGATCAGGAAGCCGGCGTTTATCGACTGCAGGAGGCCGGGGGCGACCTGTTGTTCGGTGTCGTCAACGGTCCGGGTTCTCTGAAGGGCATCTTCTACCTGCCCCGTGAGCCGTTGATCGAAATGCGCCGCGAGCGCGGCGGGTTCGCGGTCAGGGAGGTGGCGGAAGAGACGCAACCGGTTGCCGCGCTCGGGGTGCGGCCCTGCGATCTTGCCGCCCTGGAGATCCAGGACCGCGTCTTTATCGGCGGTCGGTTCCGCGACACGCATTACGAGCGGCGGCGCCAGGGGCTGTTGTCGATCGTCGTCAACTGCACGCGCGCGGCGCCCACGTGCTTTTGCAGCTCGATGGGGACGGGGCCGGCGGCGCCCGCCGGATGCGACCTCGCACTCACAGAGCTCGACGGGCGCCTGCTGGTCGACGTTGGCAGCGCAGCCGGCGAGGAGTTGGTCGGCACGCTGGCCCTCGAGGTGGCGCCGCCCGCGGACGTCGCGGCCGCCCGATCCGAGGTCGACGCCTGCGCCACGTCGATGGCCCGCGCCGTTGACCGCTCCGACCTTCCGGGGTTGCTGTTCGACGAAGTCGAGAGCCCGCAGTGGGACGACGTCGCCCGCCGTTGCCTGTCCTGCGGTAACTGCACGATGGTGTGCCCGACGTGTTTCTGTCACGCGGTCGTCGAGGTGCCCGCGCTCGACAACGCCAGCAGTCAACGGGTACGTCAGTGGGACTCGTGTTTCTCGTACGAGTTTGCCCATATCGCCGGCAAGAACTTCCGGCCGCGCATTCGTGACCGTTACCGGCAATGGCTCACCCACAAACTCGCAAGCTGGATCGACCAGTTCGGCACCTCGGGTTGCGTCGGATGCGGACGCTGCATCTCGTGGTGTCCGGTGGGCATCGACCTGACCGCGGAAGTGGCGGCTATCCGCGCGCGGCGCGGAGGGACACCGTCGTGACCACGCCGTTCGCACTGCACGCCGCACGCATTGTCGAACGGCGGCTCGAAGCCGAGGACATTCACTCCTTCGTCACCCGCTTCGTCGACCCGGAGGTACGGCGGAAGTTCACGTTCGCACCCGGGCAGTTCAACATGCTGTACGCCTATGGCGTGGGCGAAGTGCCCATCTCGATCGTATCCGACCCCGCCGACCCGACGCGTTTGGAGCACACCATCCGCATTGCGGGGCGCGTAACCGCGGTGATGACGGGCTGGCAGGTCGGCGACGTCATCGGCATCCGGGGGCCGTACGGAAAGGGCTGGCCGCTCGATAGCGCGCGCGGTCGCGAAGTGGTGATCGTTACCGGCGGACTCGGCTGCGCGCCGGTTGTCGGCGTGATCAACTACATCTTCCGCCGGCGCGAGGAGTTCGGCACTCTGCACATCCTGCACGGAGTCAAGACCCCGAACGACCTGCTGTACCGCGAGCGATTCGACGCGTGGAGATTGCACCCGCGCACCAGGGTGTACCTGACCGCCGATCAACCCGACAAGAGCTGGCACTATCGGGTTGGCGTGGTCACCAATCTGTTCGACGAACTGGTCGTCAGTCCCACCGCGGTGGCCATGATGTGCGGTCCGGAGGCCATGATGCGCGCCGCCATCCGTTCGTTGCGTCGCAAGGGCATAGCGGAGGAGGCGATCTTCCTGTCCCTCGAGCGCAACATGCAGTGCGCCTTCGGCCTGTGCGGCCATTGCCAGCTCGGCCCCCTTTTCTTCTGTAAGGACGGGCCCGTCTTTGCCTACCCGCAGGTCAAGCGTTGGTTCGGAGTGAGCGGGATATGAAGACGTCGAGCAAGCCGAGCGTAGCCGTCATCAAGTTCGCCTCCTGCGACGGCTGTCAGTTGCAGTTCCTCAATGCCGAAGACGAACTGCTGGCACTGGCCCAGCTCGTCGATCTGGCCTACTTTCCCGAAGCTCGCAGCCGCGAGGTGCGCGGTCCTTACGACGTCACCTTCGTCGAAGGGAGCGTGTCGACGCCCGACGATGCCCGGCGCATCGTTGGCGTGCGTGCGGCGACCCGATGGCTCGTCAGCATCGGTGCGTGCGCGACGTCGGGCGGTATACAGGCGCTGCGGAACTGGGCCAACATCGAGGACTACAAACGCATCGTCTATCCGAGCCCGGAGTTCATCTCGACCCTGTCGACGTCGACGCCGATCGCCGAGCACGTACGCGTCGACTTCGAACTCTGGGGCTGCCCGATCGACAAGGATCAGTTGCTGACGGTGGTGCGCTCGCTGATTTCCGGCGCGGCGCCGGTCCTGCCGGGTCACGCCCTCTGCCTGGAGTGCAAGCGGCGCGGTCTGACGTGCGTCAGTGTTGCGGCCGCGCAGCCGTGCCTGGGGCCGATCACGCGCACGGGATGCGGAGCGGTGTGTCCGAGCGTCGGCCGAGGGTGTTACGGATGCTTCGGGCCGGTCGACGATCCCAACATGAACGCCTTTGCGGAACTGCTGGAGCGGCAGGGGTTGAGCCGCGACGAATGCGTGCGCCGGTTGCGCCTGATGAACGGCTACTTGCGGCCGATGCGGGATACGAGCGATGCCATCGAAAACCGCCCGGTTACGAAACATTAGTGTCCGCGGCCTGACGCGGGTCGAGGGCGAAGGCGCGCTCTACCTCACGATGGAGGGGGGCAAGGTCGTCGATCTGCGTTTCGAGATCTACGAACCGCCGCGGTTCTTCGAGGCGTTCCTGCGCGGTAGACACGCCAGCGAGGCCCCCGACATCACCGCGCGCATCTGCGGTATCTGCCCGGTCGCCTACCAGATGAGTGCCGTGCACTCCATCGAACGCGCTTTTCGTGTCGCGGTCGACCCGGCCATTCGGGCGCTGCGGCGGCTTTTCTATTGCGGGGAGTGGATCGAAAGCCACGCGTTGCACATCCACATGCTGGCGGCGCCGGATTTCCACGACTGCGAGAGTGTGGTGACGCTCGCCGAGAAGGAACCCGAGGCTGTCCAGCGCGGCTTGCGGATCAAGAAGGCCGGCAACGCGGTGATCGCGGCGCTCGGCGGCCGTGCCGTTCACCCCGTCGGGGCGTGTCTCGGCGGCTTCTGGAGCGTGCCGGCGCGCAGGCAGTTGGCCCCGCTGCGGGAAATGCTCGTCCGGGCCTACGACGATGCGGCGGCCTGCGTTCGCTGGGTGGCGGGATTCGATCTGCCCGACCAGCACGGCGATATCGAGTTCGTCTCGTTGCGGCAACCCGGCGAGTACCCGATGAGCGACGGGCGGGTGGTTTCGAGCAAGGGTATCGACGCCTCGCAGGATCAGTTCGACGACTGCTTCGAGGAACACCAGGTACCGTACTCCAACGCCCTGCATGCGAAGGTAAAGGGTCGCGGGCCTTACTTCGTCGGCCCGCTCGCACGCGTCAACCTGAACTTCGACCTGCTCGGACCCGAGGTGACCGCGGCGGCGCGGGCGACCGGCATTCCCTGGCCGAACACGAATCCCTACACCGGCATCGTGGCCCGCGCTCTCGAGGTCATGTACGCGATCGGCGAGAGTATTCGGATTATCGACGCCTACGAGCCGCCGGCCGCACCGGCCGTTCCCTATGTCGCCCGCGCCGGCGTTGGCCGGGCGGCGACGGAGGCGCCGCGGGGCATCCTGTTTCATGCCTACGAGCTCGACGATCAGGGCGTGATCCATTCCGCGCGGATCGTTCCGCCGACCTCGCAAAACCAGGCGCAGATCGAGGCCGATCTACGAGACCTCGCGCCGGCGTTGTTGACTCGCAAGCCGGCAGACGCCACCCGGTTGTGCGAGATGGCGATTCGCAACTACGACCCGTGCATAAGCTGCGCGACGCACTTCCTTCGCCTGCGCATCGACTCCCGGTGATGCTGCCGTCGCCGATCCGAGTGGTGGGTTGCGGCAGCCCGTTCGGCGACGACAGTGTCGGCTGGAATGCGGTGGTCGCGTTACGGACCGCGGTTGTCGAGACCTCGTGCACGATCGAGCTGCATGCCGTGGCGACGCCGGACCGCCTGCTCCAGATACTCGACGGACGCGGTTCGTTGATCGTCATCGATGCGATGGTCTCCGGTGCGTCGCCGGGAACCGTTGTGCGCTGCCGGTGGCCGGACGATCGACTACGGGGCGACGCCTCGGCGTCGTCTCACGGTCTGTCGGTGCCCACTGTTCTCGAACTCGCCGCGCGCGTTGGCTGTCTGCCCGCTCATGTCGTGGTGTACGCCGTGGAGGGCGAACAACGAGGTCCGGAGACCGTGCTGTCCCCGGCCGTTGCCGCGGCCGTCAGTGCGGTAGTGGCGGCAATACTGGCGGACATAACTGCGAGCTAGCCCAGACGTTCCCGCCATCCCTCCGGGAGAACGATTCCGCCCATGTCAACGCCATCGACAGAGAAGCCGGCCGTCTTGTGAAGCGGGCTCAGCTCGCCGATCGAACCCTCGATCGGCAACCCCGGTTCCGGATGGTTCCCGGATGCAACGTCGGCTTCCATCGAGCGTAGAGGTCCGGATGTCTGTGTCCGCGGTGCTCTCGGTGGCGAGGGAAGCGGGCTCCAGGATCGGCTTCAATTGGCGGGCCCCTCGAAGATGGAGTATCTTCGTCTCGATGGAACTGCTTGGGCGGGACGCTGTCGACGAACGAATGGGGGCTTCGCTTGCCCGCCTGGGGGAGTACTTCATGGGGAAGTCACCGCTGCAGCTTGCAGCAGAAGCCTTGGCGGAGCGATTGGATGCGCTGGACGTCGAGTACGCGGTGGGCGGCGCGCTGGCGGTGAACTACCACGGCGTGATGCGTGCCACGGAAGACGTCGACGTGCTGATTGGGGCCGACGACCTTGCCCGATTCAAAGAGTGTTGGCTCGGACGCGGATATGCGCCGCTTTTTCCCGGCAGCAAGGCCATCCGCGATGCGGTGCACGGGGTCAAGATCGACTTCATGATCGTCGGGGATTACCCGGGAGACGGGCGGCCCAAGCCGGTGTCCTTTCCCAGGCCCGCGGACGCCGCTTTGCGTGGCGATCGCTTTCGCGTCGTCAAGCTCGACCGTCTGATCGAGCTCAAGCTCGCTTGCGCCCTCACCGCACCGCATCGGTTCCGAGATCTCGATGATGTCGTCCAGCTAATCCGCAAGAACGCCCTTTCGCGAAACTACGGGGAACAGCTCGATCCCTTCGTTCGCCGGAAGTTCGCTGAACTGTGGGATCTGGCGCAACATCCCGACGAAGAATACTGAACACAACCGCCCGTCAGCGGCGCCCCCTGTGCGACTCGGGCATGAGCAGAGGGTGCGAGCATACATCGTCTCTACCTCGTCGACAATCGGGACCTCCCCGAGGGGGCATTGCTCTTCCTCATCGATCCACGGCCGTACGAGGCGGCTTACGCCGGGGACCACGCACGGCGTCTCGACAGTGTTGCTGACACTTACACAAGTTCGGGTCATTAGCAGTTAATGATGTCCGCTCGGTTGAACCATTACTGTTGGCCTGCGGGCTTACTTCTGCGACGGTGTGGCGCAGCGGAAGGAGCCCGTAGGGCGACTGGAGCTGCGCCACACCGTCGGGCGCGCGACCGCAGGGGGCCATGACGTCAGCTTCGCGACCAATACGGCCTATCCGCCAAATGAGAGCGAAATCGCGTGACTAAGTACTCCGGTTCATTAATTCGGCAGCGTATTCCGTTCGCCCCGAGTAGCACCATCTTTCCGGCGGCGTATCGAGGGGCGGGGCCGCAAAGCCGCCCGCCAGGCTGCCCCTCGATACGCCCCTGAGAAAACGGGGCTACTCGGGGCGAACGGAAAGCGTCGTACGGAATACGTCGCCGTAATTGTGCCCATCACTACTAAGCCGACAGATTAGGCTTTCGTGGACTCCCGACGATCGGTGGCATCTTCGACGGCGACGACCTCGTCGTGGCCTCCCGCACAGCTTTCGACCTCACCGGTGAGCCCGGCGTCGACCACAAGCCGCCGCGGGGGCACGATTCTAACCTCATCACGTTCCATCGCATCCCCGACTTCCGCACCGCGGCGCCGCTCCATCTCCTGACCACCGCCGGCAACCAGGTGCTACGCCAGGAGAAGACGCAGCACGCGGACGCGCCTCTCGGCTCGTTCGTGATGGGCAGCACGTTCGACGGCACCGCCCTCGGAACGGTGGATGGTCTTGCGCAAGGCGTCGGTGGCGATGTGCTGGTGCGCGAAGTGGGTGGCCGCGTCCTGCGCTTCGATGCGCTAGGGAACTTCCTCGGGCTCGGCTCCGACTCCGGTGTGACGTTCACGAGCGGGCTCGATCCCATCGCCCAGCCGGCACCGGGCGAGCGTGGGTGGGCGGCGGCGACGAGCGGGAACTGGGAGACGCTCGCCAACTGGTACTACTGGAACCGCCCCGATACGGACGTGGAGGTCGCCAACTTCGGCAGTGCCATCGGCGCGACCGCGACCATCACGGTCGATCGCCCCTGGAGCGTGCGTGGCCTGCGCTTTCGCAGTCCGCATCGTTACGCCGTCAGCGGGAGCGGCGCCATCGCGCTCGCCGCGGACGCTGGCTCGGCATTTGCCGAGGTCCAAGCCGGAGCGCACGCCCTCGCCGTGCCGGTTCAACTGGCGAGCGACGCGCGGTTCGAGGCGTCGGCGGGGGCAACGCTCGATCTCGAGGGTGGCGTCGACGTCGCAGGGCACACGCTCGAGATCCGCGGCATGGGCACCGTCCGGGTGGGGCAGTCCCTCGCCCTGAAAGGCGGCGTGCTGGCGCTCGACGGCAGCAGCCGGTTGCACTTCGCCGCCGCGACGACGAACGACCTCGGTGGTACACTCGAGTGGCGCGCGGATCCGGGGACCGTGTTCCAGCCCGGCGATACGTTCGCGCTCTTCGAGAACATCGGCGCGACCGTGGTGTCCGTCCGCTTCACGACCCTGGTCCTCCCGGATCCGGGTCCGGGCCTCGGTTGGAGCGGCACGGCGCTCTACACCGCCGGGACGATCTCGGTCGCGGCCCTCGGCTGTGGCAACGGGGTCGTCACGCTCGACGAGATGTGTGACTACGGCAACACCCTCGACGGCGACTGCTGCACGGCCGATTGCCTGTCGGTGCAACCGAGCGGCGCCCCCTGTGCGACGGATGGCAGCGTCTGCACGACGGACGTCTGCGACGCGTTCGGCGTCTGTACGCACCTCGTCCCCCCGAACCCGAGCTGCCAGGCGGCGCTCTCGCGACGCGGATTGCTGCAGATCACGAAAAGACCGGACCCGGCGAAGGATCGCGTGGCGTGGGAGTGGCGGAACGGCAGCGGCGTGGCCAAGGTGCCCGACTTCGGGGACCCGATGTCGGGATCGACGTCGTTCACCCCGTGCGTCTTCGACGCGAACGGCGGCCTCCTGCTCGACCTGACCGCACCCGCGGGGGGCACGTGCGGCAAGGGCGCCTGCTGGAGGGAGACGAAGACCGGCTACCGGTACCGGGATTTCGCCCGCGATTCCGACGGAGTGCGCTCGCTCGGGCTCCGGGAGGGGTTGGCGTCCGGGCAGGCGGCGCTCGGTATCGATGGAAAGGGCGTCGACTTGCAAACGCCAACGCTGCCGATTGCCGCGTTGCCTGTCCGGGCCCGGCTCACACGCAGCGATGCCGCGCAGTGCTGGGAGTCGACGCACTCGACGGCCCTCTGGAACGACGGTACCCGTTTCAGGGCGCGGTCGGATTGAGAATCCGTCCCGCACGCGTCGAGGTCCTCAGGCAGTCTGGAGTCGTCGACGAGGATAAGCTTCAAGGATGCCGCGGCCGCCCCGGAGGAGGGGGGGACGTCCTACTTGACCGGGCTCGCCGGTATCTGGCGGGGGAGCGTTACCGAGAATCGGCTGCCCTGCCCGGGCGCGCT